>JBOHRM010001032.1:0-8148 GCA_050732715.1 Longimicrobiales bacterium | reverse complement strand
GGAGCGGCATTGTCGGTAGCCTGGCGCTGATCGCCGAGGGATTCATTCGCATTTCCACGGGGGTGTGGGGCGGGACCTACGGCGCAACCGACGTCGCTCTCGACGAGCCGCCTACACCTGCACTGTTCATCGTGCAGGTGGTCGGTATCAGCTCGTTACTCGGAGATTACGGGCTCGGTCGCACCGTCAAGACGTTCACGCTTCTGCCGGGCGAGACCACGACCATTCACACACGTACGTGGCGGGCGACCGAGGAAAGCATTGCTGCGTCCTCGTCCATCATCGACTCCTACGATGAGAGCGCAGCCGAGCGCTTTGCCGAAACCGTAATGAACGAAACCACGGACACGGCCACGCGCGAGAAGACCGAAAACTGGCATGTGGAGGCCGAGGCGGGCGCGTCGATCGGTATTGCGAGCGCGAGCGTATCGGGTGGCGGTGGCGGCGAGTATTCGTCCGGCACCGAGGAATTCGCAAAGTCACTGGACGAGGCGGTACGCGAGCACACCGCAGAGTCGTCATCGCATCGCGAGAACACGGTTACCTCCAGCTCGGAGAGCTCGGTCTCGACCGAAGACGAGGAAGTAATCGAGCGGACCATCAAGAACATCAACGTGAGCCGCGTCCTCAATTTCACGTTTCGCGAGCTTAACCAGGAGTACGAGACCAAGACTCACCTGAAAGACATCCATATTGCATTCTCGAACGGTAATGCCGAGTCCTGGCGGGAAGAGCCGACCTCTGGGCTGCGCAAGTTGGTCGAGGAATTCATCAGCCCGCAGTACGTCGATCAGGTGGGCAGCGACATCCTGGCCACGATCGCCCTCGTGCGAAACGTCAATGAAGCACCCGTGCCCGTGCTGGAACAGGTGCGCCTCAACCAGTGCAGCACGGATTTCCGCGTGCAGGACGCCGAGCCGGACGATAATTGTCATTATCCCGCACCCAGCGCCGATGGCCGGCTCTATTACCGGTTCAAGCGCGGCCCGCTCGCGCAGGGCGCGGATGCCGAGCATCCCGTCGATGGTGTCGTATTGAGCGAGCGCACGATCGTCATGGCCACCGACAGTGTGGTGGTCGAGGCGCTACTGGGCGCGAATCCCGCACTCGACGACTACTCGGAGCAACTCCAGCTCGAGGCAATTCGCGAAAAGCGCCTGGCCAACGATCGCGAGGAGCTCGCTCAGCGGATCGTGACCGGCGGCCGCGCCGCCGAGGCCGATTTGTACGAGCGCGTGTTCGGTACGTGCTGCCCCGAAGCGGAAGAGGAAGTCGAGGCCGAGGCATGAGTCCGGATCCAGTGCTCGGCGCAGCGGCGCTGCCGCTCGCTGCGCTGGGCGGCGGAGTGGAAACGCTGTCCGACGATGCAGTCGCGCTGGCACCGGAAATCGCGAGTGATGATGCCGTGGCGGAGCCTGGCATACTCCCCGAGGATGCGCTGCCAGTCGTGGTGGCCGAAGATCCGCGCACGCAACTCGAACGAGTGAACCTCGCCGCACTTCAAGATCGACCGAATCTTCCAGGCGGCGCGCCAGTTCAATGATACCATCGAGGACGGTCGTTCCATCGACGAGCTCACCCTCGGCCTGCTGTGGCTATCCGAAGGTGGAGCCCGTCTGGACATCGCTCTGGATCCGGGGCACGCGAGTTTCGGTCCGAATTTCGACTTCCAGATCCGGCGATTGATTGCGATGCACGCCAGCCCGGCGGAGATGCACCGCGCGTGGCGCATCACCAACATCGGGATCTGGGGTTTCGGTCTCGACGACATCTTCAGCCTGGATACGGGCGCCTTCATGACCGAGTTCGTCTTCGCGACCTCGGAAGCCCGTTGGAGAAGACGCTTGAGCGAACACGGCGACTGGACGCGCGGCGTCCCGTTTCGCACGGTCAACGGATCGACCTTCCCGCCGGTGGTCACGTCGCTGGGCGTCGTGGACCTGAGCTATGGCGCGAACGAAGCGGTTGGCTTCCTCGTGGCCGTCGCGGCGCGTTTCACGAAACAGCTCGGCATTCTTCCCGCCGAGCTCGCTCGGCGCGCCATCACACTGAGCACCGATCGCGTGGACGCGATTCCGCTCATCGAGCCGGTGCTCGCATACATGTGTTATCTCACGAGAGCCCCCAAAGCCGCAGGCATCTGGGAAGCTCTGATCTTTCTGCGCGAGTTTTGTGGTGAAGTCGTGCTGGCCGCGCCCACATCCTCCGGCACCGGCTATGATCTTGCCTTCGTGATCGCAGCGCTCAACAAATGGCTGGGTCCGTTGCGCGATGGTTCCGAATTCGGGCTGCCCGAAATCCTGCGCACGCTGGTCAGCGATTCGACCGCACGCATTCCCGGTGGTCGGCTGGGGAGGGAGGTACTAACCGATGTCGCAGCCCGCACAGATTGGAATCCGATCCCGATCGAAGCGCAACTCGACCAATCTGGCAAGGACTTGCTCGAAGAACTGGTCGATGCCTGGCTCGTGTACGCGCGCCGCCTCGCTGTAGAGTTGCACGGGCTGCCACCCGGCGAGTTGTTCTTCCAGGGTGCGGATGAAAGCGTGTCGAATCAGCTCTTTCCGAGCGAGCTCGGTACGACCGGTTTCGGCGCGCGCAACTACGGTCATCGCTTTCAGTCCGCCACGCAGCAGCCGCTTGGTGCGGAGTGCAGGCGTACCGTTGCGGCCCCTCCATAGCCACCCTTGTGCCCGAGTTCCGATTGCCAACCGCGCCATGATCGCCACAGTCCGACCAGACTAGTCAATTTCCTTGATCGTGCGAAGCCGGTCCTCCGGAAGCCGGCCGAGGAGGCGCAGCAACCCATCCAGGATCGTCAGCGGGTGAGGCGGGCAGCCCGGGATGAAGAGGTCGACGGGGAAGTCCGCGGGCACGCCGGAACCGGCTTCGGCGCTGCCACGCAGGGGACCGCCTGCGATGGCACAAGCGCCGACGGCGATGACGAGACGTGGCGTTGGCGTGGCGTGGTAGGTCTTCTGGAGCGCGAGTCGCATGTTGCGGTTCACGGTGCCCGTGATGACGATGCCGTCGGCATGGCGGGGTGAGGCGACGAACTGGACGCCGAACCGGGCGAGGTCGAAGACGACGTTGCCGAGTGCAGTGAGCTCGGCCTCGCAGCCGCCACAGCTTCCGGCCACGACCGAGCGGAGCCGAAGGGACCGGCCGAAGAGGCGGCGCATACGCTCATCGAGGGCATGCGCGAGCTCGACCTGCCCGGTCGGCGAGATGAGGCCTTCGCGAGTCGAGCTGGCGATGCGATGGTCCCCCGTGAAATGCACGGTCCCGGCGGGACTGCAGCCGGCCTCCTCCGGGCTGAATAGGCAAGCGCCGACATCGAGCGCGGGACGACCGTCGGCGCTCGTGGTCACAAGCGCGGAAGGGACGGCAACCGGCTCGTCGCAGGGTCGCGCATCGAGCACGGGCAGCCCGCGAAAGCGTTCCGGAAGCTCAGTCATCGCTTCCGGGAACGCCAAGGTTCGGCGGCCCTGTCGGAGCCGTGCGACGAGGAAGTCAAACACGGGACCGCCCTGCGCAGTGCGGGCGCCACGGCGGCATCCTCACGCGTTCACAAGTCGTGTCCGGCATAAGACAGATTGAAGCTCTTGTTGCAGAGCGGGAAGTCCGAGATCTGGTTGCCGGGCATGGCGACGGCGAGGGCCGTCCAGTTGTGGAATGATGGGCTGACGACCTTATGGCGGCGGATACCGCCGCGGTCATCTGTGATGATGACGTGGGCGATCTCGCCTCTCCAGCCCTCCTGCATGGCGACAACGATCTCGTCGGGTCGGAGCTCACGGCAGTCGGCGCGCAGATCGCCGCGCGGCAATGCGGCCAGCTGATCGAGGATGAATTCGATCGAGCGGCGCACTTCGAGCCAGCGTACGAGTGCGCGTGCGAGGACATCGCCGTGCCACGCGGTGGCGACCGGGATATGAGCAAACCGGAAGATGCCGTAGGGGTGGTCGTGGCGCACGTCGCGCGGGAAGTCACACGCGCGCGCGACCGGCCCGACGAAGCCGAGTTCCAGGCACTGCTCGCGGCGCACGACGCCGACGCCCTCGAGACGGGCCTGGACCCCGGCGTTCTCGAACATCAGCGCGGCTACGGGCTCGAGCTCATCACGCAATCGCACGAGCCGATCGCGCATATCGTCGGCCATGCCGGGAGGCAGGTCGAAGTTGACGCCGCCCGGCCGGATCAGGCCGCGGCCGAAACGGTTGCCGGATAATGTCATGAGTAGATTCAGCGCATCGCCACGCATCCGCCCGAAGAACGCGGCGCCAGGTTGGAAGGCGATGTCACCAGCGATCGCGCCGAGGTCACCCACATGGTTGGCCAGACGCTCGAGCTCGAGCGCGATGCCGCGGAGGGCCTGTGCACGCGGCGATTTGCGGCTGCGCGCGAGCGCCTCGATCGCGCCGCAATACGCGCCGGCATGTCCGATCACGGTGTCGCCCGCGATGGATTCGGCGACCAGCACAGCGCGCCCGCGCTCGACGGTTTCGAGCAGACATTCGACGCCGCGGTGCTGGTAGCCCAGCATGATCTCGAGGAACAGCACCTCCTCGCCGTGCGCCTGGAAGCGGAAGTGGCCGGGCTCGATGATCCCGGCGTGAACCGGGCCGACGGCGACCTCATGAACCTCCTCGCCCTCGACGCGGAAGAACCGGTATGCTTCTGGATCCAGGATGACGCGGGTGCGGCCGGCTGCACGATGGTCCGGCAGGTGACGTCGCAGCGGCTTCAGCCAGGGATGCCCCTCCGGCCGGACGGCGCACTGTTCGGCGATCTCGCGTTCGAACACGCTCGCCTGTGGGCAGCCGGGCGTGAGCGCCGCATATCGGTCTGTCACAGTGGTGCTCGTCGCGCCAAGCGTCCCTCGATCATCGTCCGCGAGGATGGCGACGAGCCGCGTGTCACCCGCGCTCTCGGGCATGCCGAAGAAGGCGACGAGGCGCCGATCGGAGGCGACGGCATCGATGACGGTCTGGCGGAAGTCGTCGACCGACTCGACGGGGATGGCGCGCAGCGGGACGGCGCGTCGGTTGCGCAGACCGACCTCATCCAGTCGACTCACGGCGGGCTGCCTCCGAGCGCCGTGGCGGCCTGCGCGATTACCGATCGGAGCGGCGCCGGGATGTAGATCCCGAGCAGCAGCACCGCGGTCGCGAGCACGACCGGACCGATGACGAGCCAGCGACTCTCACGTACGGCGGCCACACCCGGTGCGGGCGCGCCGAGCGCCATTTCCAGGATCATCGCCGCCATCCCTACGAAGATGACCGCGAGCATCAGCAGCACGAGCGCTGCGATCCATGGATGTCCGGCCCCGGCGGCCGCGCGCAGGATCGTGAACTCACTGATGAACAGGCCGAACGGCGGTGAGCCCGTCACCGCGAAGAGGCCGAGCACGAGCAGGATCCCGGAGACGGGCAGCACGCGGACCAGGCCGCGGTTCTTGGCGGCTGTCGAGCTGCCGGTGGCGAGCACGACGTTTCCTGCGACCAGGAACAACCAACCCTTGGCCAAGCCGTTGTTGAGGACGTGGAGCACGGCGCCCTGAGCGCCCACGCCGCCGAGTCCGAGGCCGAGCACCAAGAATCCCACGTGTTCGACGCTCGAGTAGGCAAGCAGGCGCTTGAGGTCGGTCTGGCCGACGAGGAAGCCGGCAGCCACGACGAGCGAGAACAGACCGAAGGCGATCAGCACCGGCCGAACGAACGAACCCGATCCCGCCGCCATGACGACTTCGGTCGCGCGCGCGAGCCCCAGGAACGCACAGCTCGTGAGCGCGCCCGCCATCAACGCGCCGACGAGGCTCGGAGCTTCGCCGTACGTATCCGGCTTCCAGGTGTGCATCGGCGCGAGACCCATCTTCGTGCCGAACCCGACGAGCAGCAGGAGAAACGCGGCGCGCAGCCAGGCCGGGTGCAGGTCACGGGCGTGGGCCACCAGGTCCGCGAGGATCAACGAACGCCCAGCCACGCCGGCCTGTGCGCTGGCCAAGAAGAAGATGCCGAGCAACGCGAGCGCGATACCGACGGACGAGATGACGAGATACTTCCATACCGCCTCGAGCGAGCGGCGGTCGTGCCGGTGGAATACGAGCGGCGCGAGCGCGAGCGTCGTCGCTTCGATTCCAACCCAGAGAAGCGCGAGGTGCTGGCTCAGCGCGACGATGCTGGCAGCGGCGAGAAACGCCAGGAGCCCGGTGACGAAGACGCGGCCACCGCGCGGCCGCTCTCTCGCGAGATAGCCGACCGCGTAGAGCGCCGTCGTAAAGAACAACACGCTTGTCAGCGTGAGCACGATGAGGCCGAGCGCATCGACGCCGAGCCAGCCACGGAATACGGGCGAGGACGGTGCGATCCAGAGCGTGGCCACGAGACCCAAGTGCGCGGCGGCGGTGCCGACCAGCATGCCGGTACGGAGCCGGGTCGCGCGATGCGCGGGCAACGCATAGCTCGACAGGCCGGCGAGCAGGGGGAGCGCGAACAACGCGATGAGACGCATCAGTCCGTCAACGCCGAGAGACGCGCGGAATCGAGTGAGTCGAATTCGCGGTTGATATGGAACACTACGATCCCCATGATGAACACGCCCACGAACACATCGAGCAGCACGCCCGCTTCGAGCAGGAACGGCACGCTCTCCGCCTGCGTCAGTCCGAACAGGAACACGCCGTTCTCGAGCATGAGATATCCGACCACCTGCGTCAGCGCCTTGCGCCGTGTGCTCAACACGATGAAGCCGATGATCACCGTGGCCAGCGAAACGGGGACGAGCAGCGCGTGCGGCCGGTCCGGCAGCGGCAGCCGCGCGGCGATCGCGAACGCGAAGCCGAGCGCGAGCGCGCCGAGTAGGAGCGAGGCCGTGAATCCCACGTAGGGCTCGACCTCGCGGCGCACTGCGGCCTCGCGGATCGCCCATCTGAGGAACCCAGGCAGGGCGAGGGCCTTCACCGCCACGGTGCCAAGCGCGAGCGCGGCCGCGTGAAACGAGATCTCGGCCGGCAATGCCAGCGGCAGCAGGCCCAGCAGCAGCCCTTGAACGGCGAGCGCGCGGATGCACGTGCTGAGCCGCGTCGTGCCGAGCACCGCGAAGTTCGTGAGCACGACGAGCAGCAGCAGGATCTCGGGAGCGTTGCGCATGATCGACATCAATAGAGCAGCAGCGCGATGGCGAAGAGCGCGAGCGCGCCGGCCCCCACTATGAGCTGCCGGACGCGCGTCAAGCGCAATCTCGCAGTGACGGATTCCACGATGCCCACCAGCACGGCCACGGCGGCGAGCCCCACGAGGAGCACCGCGAGCGCGGCGGCGTCGCCGAGACCGGCGCGTGGCACGAGCACGCCGGCCACGAGCGTGGCGAAGAGGGCGAGCTTGAGCGCGCCGCCGTAGAGGATGAGCGCGAGATCGGGTCCACTGTGATCGAGCACGATGACCTCGTGGATCATGGTCAGCTCGAGGTGCGTCGCCGGATCGTCGAACGGCACGCGCGAGTTCTCCGCCAGCAGCAGCACGAACAGGGCGATGCCAACGAGGATCAGCGCGGCGCCCGATTCGCGCCACGCCATGATGAGCGGCGCACCGAGCATCCCACCGATCGTGCGACCTCCCGTTGCGAGCGCGAGCGCGATGAAGCAGAGGAACAACGCCGGCTCCGCGAAGCTGGCCAACGTGACCTCGCGGCTCGCGCCCATCCCCTCGAAGCTCGAGCCCGTGTCCAGCCCGGCCAGAACCACCGCGAAGCGGCCGAGCGCGAGCAGCCCCATGAACGCCAGTACATCCCCAGCGAACTCGGCGGGCGCTCCGCGCCCATCCAACGGCAGGAACAGCGCGGCCGCGACCAACGAAACCAGCACGACGACGGGGCCAGCGCGGAACAGCCTGCTCGTCGTCGCACTGTAGACCGCGCCTTTGCGTAGCAGCTTCCAGAGGTCGTAGTAGAGCTGGAGCACGGGCGCGCCCCGGCGCCCCGCGAGAAAAGCCTTGGTTTTCACCGCGATGCCCGAGACCGCCGGCGCGGCCACGAGCAGGATCATGAGCGCGGCGAGCGCGTTCCCGCTCATCACCCCGGTCCCGCCAGCAGCATGTAGAGCAGAAGCAGAATGAGCGTGAGGGCGAGATAGCCCAAATACAGAGC
>JBOHRM010001031.1:0-3922 GCA_050732715.1 Longimicrobiales bacterium | reverse complement strand
CAACGGTGCCGGCCGCGGTCCTGCGTTGACGGCGGGCGCCTCAATCTCCGCCATAAAAGATGTTCAAGATCAACGTCGGCACCGAGCCCGGATACCGGCGCTCGTACCTGCGCCAATCGTAGTCGCGGTCCCACGCCTTCGCGTTGTAGAGCACGAACGCGCCGTGAGGCACGCGGCGGACCAGCGAACCGCAGCGTCTCGGCGGCGGCTGATGGCCCGGCGGCCGGCCGGGAATCCAGACGCGGCAATGGCCGGGCGGTGGATAATGGCCCCGAGGGACGCGTACCACCCTCGGACCGCCTCGGCGATCGACGACGACGACGTCGTCGGACCGGCCGCGCCGGCCGTGGCCGCCGCCGTAGACCGCCGGCACACACGACGTGGCAATCATAGTGATCGCGGCGAGGAGAACTACGTGATTCCGGACCTTCATCGGACTCTTCCTGCGTGACCGTCTGCGGACGGCGTCCATGCCTGCGGACCCCTGAGCACCCATCCAGATAACCAGGGCCACCGAGCACTGTTCCAGGCTATCGCGGTGCTTTTGTGCGCGCGCGTGGCGCACAGGCGCGCGAGACGCGGGTGCCCTCGGCGCTGAATCCTTCGCGAATGACCCGCCGGCCGCGACAGCGGGACCGCGTTGATGTAACGGCCGCTTCGGGCTAGCTTTGGGTGGGCCGGTAGCTCAGTGGTAGAGCAGGGGCCTTTTAAGCCCAAGGTCGTGGGTTCGACCCCCACCCGGCCCATTCTTTGTAAGTGCGGCGTATGCATTGAGTTCGTGCATCGTTCCTGCCTCGCCAAATCCACCAATCTGGCTTGAAGTACCAATAGGAGGTCCAAACCAGGCACACGAGAGCGCCACCATGCTGCTGGTGGGCGAACCAGGCGTCGACCAGCTGCGTCCAGGCGATGCGTCGCAACGCGCTCGGACGAAAGCCCGTCGTGCGATGGATCGCATTCGACATGGTCGTGCTCACGCGCGGAAGGCTACAGGCGAAGACATGGCTCCGGCTAGTGTCGATTCCTCACTCAACCCGTTCCTAAATCGCGGGACTGGCCCGTGAGGCTTGTTGGCGGGTGCCGGTCTCGCGCGTCGTATATCCGGATCGTCCCCACTGGGCGTCGTCGACCCCAGGGTCGGCTGGCGCGGAACGAGGAGGCAGACCGATGGGCGACTCATTGCTGGAGCATTCCGGCCGGATCGCAGCCGCGGCCGTAGTCGTAATCCTTGTTCTGACGGCGGGATGCGGGGACGCGACGAGTCCTACGCTGCCTGTCGACCGCTACGAGCTGCCCGCCCCCGACCCGAGCCTCGACCCCGACCGGCTGAGCACCGGCGAGTTCATCGCCACGCCATGCGCATTCGGTCTGTATGGAGATGGGGTCGTCGATCTGCTCGACCGGGAAGAATGGGCGCTCGTCGACGTGTTCTTCGGTCGTCCGTCGGCCAGCGGCCCGTGGACGGAGCCGACCGAGAATGACGTGGCGCTCGTCGAGTCGCACGGCGGCCGCGTGCTCCATCGCTTCAACGTCCCGGCCGTCCGGGCGCGTGTTTTGCTCTCGCGGCTTCCCGGGCTCGTCGAGGACGGCTTCTGGATCACTGTGCGCGATGTGCCCGACGACACGCGATACGACGTCGAGATCCTAACCGGTCTCACGCGCTCGGTCGGCGATGCGGATGTCGAGCGGTTCAGGAGCCTCGGCGGCCGTATCACGCATCGTTGGCAGTCGATCAGCAGCCTGGCCGGCATCCTGCCGGACCGCTCGATCCCGGACTGGCGAGAGGAATCCGTCGAATCCGTCGAGCCCAACTCGGTTGCCTGTGCCGGATAGATCCACGCGATCGAGGGCGCCGCTCGGCCTCATTCCCTGAGCGCGGTCATCGGGTCGACGCGCGTTGCGCGGCGAGCGGGAGATAGCATGCGAAGAGCGCGACGCCGACCAGCGCGGCCGTGACGACGGCGATCGGCCACGGCCCGTGCGCAGGCATCTGCGGCACCACCGAACGGAGCAGCCGTACCAGCGCGAGCCGGCGATGCCGACCACCGCGCCGGCCGCCGCGAGGCGGATCCCCCGTTCCCAGCACGAGCCGGAGCACATCCCGCACCTGCGCGCCGAGCGCGATGCGCACGCCGATCTCGCGCGTGCGCCGGGCGACGACGTGCGCGATCACGCCGTAAATGACATGCGGCTCTCCTTCGCTCTTCGGTTGACTGCGACAGGTTATGAGCTCGAACTCGCATGTGTGACGAACGAGGCGGTCGGAACCTAACAAGCGGCGCACGATCAGCCGATCGCCCGCCTTGTGCTCGCCGCTCTCCGACGCTCGGTGCGCCGCCTGCCTTTCGCACGCGTTCCGCACGTTTCCATCTCGCACCAGCGCCGAAGCCGATTCCGGCTCCGGTCCACGAACATCCACCCACACGCGTCGCCACCACAGATCCGAACGCTGTGCGCTTCCTCCGAGGTGAGGAGCACGGCCGCGGAACGCGCCACCGGCCATAGCACGGATCCGAGCACTTCGCCCTCGCCACGCCACGCCCAACGCGCCGCAGCGCCACCGCTGCTATCCGGCGCAATCCGCAGCCGCGCGAGCGCGTCCACCACGTGTCGGTTCAGCTCCGCGAGCATGGCGTCTTCGCTGAGCTCGCCTGTCCGAGCCACGGCATCGAACACCCGCTGTAATGCGAAGCGCAGCGACCTGGCTGCGTCCAGCGTGGCCGCCGTGCCCTCGGCGTTCTCCGCGCCCACAGCAGTCAGCGCGGAGGCGTGGTCCAACGGCACGACCCCGGCCCCTTCAGCCCAACAGACCAGCCGCTCGTAGTCCGTCAACCGGTCGTTCTCCAGACCGCGCTCCGTCCAGTCGACGGTGTTGATAAGATCGAGGCTGGGATCACCGCCGACGTACTTGAACGGCTCGTCGCTCCAGGAGCCAATCTGGAAGATCGCATCCATATCGCGACAATATAACACCGGTATTAAGTTCTTGACAGGAGTCACCCGACGACGCATCGTGCACCTGTAAAATGGATTTTGATGGTGCACAACTGGATCTTTCAGTCAGGAAGGTGCTTCCAAATGGTCGCTCGCACGTGGAGAGGCGCGACTCGCTCCGAAGATGCCGATAACTACCTGGCTTACCTTCGTGAAACAGGCCTCGAGGAATACCGCGCCACGCCGGGGAATCTGGCGGCGATGGCATTCCGCCGGGTCGAAGGGGGCAAGGCTGAGTTCCTCCTTGTCACGCTGTGGGAATCCGAGGACGCGATCCGTGCGTTCGCAGGCGAGCCGCTGGACCGGGCCGTCTTCTACGCCGAGGATGGCCGTTATCTGATCGAGAAGGAGGAACGCGTCCAGCACTTCGAGTGCGTTCATTTCGCGGATGCCCTGACCAGGATCGGATGAGCTCGTGGTCGACGCGGTCCGAGACCCAGCACCGCCGGCATCCTTGCCCTCCCCGCTGAGGATCGTCGCCGCGCTAGGCGCAACCTATCTGTTCTGGGGCGGGACCTTTCTGGCGATTCGCTATGCCGTGGCGGAGGTGCCACCGTTCCTGATGATCGGGATCCGGTGCGCTGGCGGTGCTGTGTTGCTCTTCGGATGGGCGGCTTGGAGAGGCCGACTCGAGCCGACAGCGGCCACGCAGTGGGTCGGCGCCTTCGCCGCCGGCGTCCTGCTTTTCCTGGGCTGCCACGGGCTGCTGGCCTGGTCAGAACAGCGGGTGTCGTCAGGCATGGCTTCGCTCTACATGGCGGCGATCCCTCTCTGGCTCGTGCTCATCAGCGCCGGCGTGGTGCGGCGGCTACCCAGCATGCGATTGGGTGCCGGCCTCGTCCTGGGGATGCTCGGCGTCGCCTGGCTCAGTTGGGACGATGGCGCGTCGTTCGGAGCCGGCATCGATCGCGCTGCGCTCCTGGTTGGC
>JBOHRM010001030.1:0-3669 GCA_050732715.1 Longimicrobiales bacterium | reverse complement strand
CTCGCGACGCCTGAATCCGCGTGATCGCCGCCGTCAACGTCGTCTTCCCATGATCCACATGCCCTATCGTCCCCACATTCACGTGCGGCTTCGTCCGCTCAAACTTCGCCTTCGCCATCATCACCTCGGATCGTGGTCCCCTGAGATCGCTGACATCAACGCCCGTAACCTGCGCGGTACCGCCCGCCGTCGCGCCGGCCCCAGCCTCCCAGCCGCCGCTTGACGGAACGACAGCAAGCCGCCACGCCCATGTCACGCTCATGGGGCGCACCGGCGGAGATGCTGCGACGGTTGTGGAGTCTGCCGGCGCCCCGGCGACGTGCCGGCTCCCCGCGGGCGAGCCCGCTCCGTTTGCAAATCGTCCCGGCTCGGCGCACGACAAGCCGCGGCAGGTGCTCGTATTGGAGCCCGCCCCGGCCTGTTCCGACGGCCGCCGACGTCGAGGCGTCGGGCGGTTCCGGCACAGACTTGCATAATACGCGCGCGATTCTGGTGTGTCAAGAAGGATGGTGGTGACGTGTCCACGGCGTGACGACGGCGGTGACGCGAGTCGGCGAGAACCGTCAGTCCGCGGTTGGCGCGTTACGCGGCGTTGGCGGGCGGTCGCGGGAGCGCGGGCGCGGGCGGGGCCGGCCTCGAACCCGCCGAGGTTCAGCTCCGGCGGACCGTGAGGAAGTGGTGGGTACAGGTCCGGCAGTAGCGCCAGCGCAAGCGCGGGACCACCCGTGAGAGGAGGAACACCTCGGGGGGCCGGTGGAACGGCTCCATCGTATCGAGCGACGAGCAGAAGTAGCACATGGGTGGCGGTCCCGATGGAGGCGGAGGCACTTCCCGGGGGTCCGTGTGCGGCGACGACGTCATCGCTGGCTGGACGAGCAACTTATGGACTCGACTCGAAGAGGATTCGATTGAGCTTCTTGCGCGCAAGAATCTAAATCGGTTTGTGGAAAGTCGCTAGCCCATCGGCGGGTTCGTCTGCGGGTTCGACCGGGTTGACTGGGTCGCCCGGGTCGGTGGGCGTTTGCGACACGCTCGCCGCGGACGCCGCGCGTCAAGGAACGCGAAGGGTCTCTCGCTGTGCGACTGTTCGGTCCTTTTGAAGGGAGTCGAAGACGAGACGATAGAAGTCCGGGTGTGACTGCCAGGTCTGTCCGGTGACGATCCGGCCGTCGCGCACGGCCTGTTCGGCCGGGACGTAGGTGGCGCCGGCCGCCTCGACCTCCCACCGGCAATGCTCGTAGGCCGTGGCGTAGCGACCCTTGATGACGCCGGCCACGGCGAGAATCTGCACCCCGTGGCAGATGGCGAAGATCCATTTCTCCTGGTGATCGAAGGCGCGGACGATCTCGATCACCCGGGGGTCGTGGCGTAGATATTCGGGGGCGCGCCCCCCGAGCACGAGCACGGCGTCATGATCGTCCACGTTGACGTCGTCCAGCGTCAGATCGGCCACGGCCCCGTAGCCTTGGCGTTCGATGTAGGTGTCCCACCCGGGCTCGAAGTCGTGGATGACCAGGTGGAGCGGGCCGCGGCGGGGCGCTACGATGCGTGGCGCGAATCCGGCCTCGAGGAAGCGATGCCGCGCATAGAGGCATTCGTAGCTCTCGCCTCCGTCGCCGGTCACGATGAGGATCGACCTGGACACGGGGTGATTATTCACGGCCGGAGGCGGTCCGCGCAATGGGGGGCCGCGGCTCGACAGTGCGGCGACACGGCGCGCTCATGCGTGCGGCAGCCCGTGATCCGAGAGCGCTTCGGCGAGCTGTTCCGGGCCCTGGAAGTGGATGGTGCGGAAGCCGAGGCGTTCGGCGGCGCGCACGTTCGCCTCGGAGTCATCGATGAAGAGGCATGCCTCGGGCGGGCCGGCCGTGCGATCGAGCAGCGCCTGGAACGCGCGCGGGTCCGGCTTGATGAAGCCGATCTCGCCGGAGATCACGATCTCGCGGAAATGGTCGAAGAACGGGTACCGTTCCCGGATGTGCGGGAACTTCTCGGCGGACCAGTTGCTGAGCGCGAACAGCGGCGTCCCCGCGTGCGCGAGGGCCTCGAGGTGGCGGACAGTGCCATCGATCGGACCGCGGATCATCTCGGGCCAGCGGCGATCGAACGATTCGATCAATTCGGACTGTGCCGGGTGTCTCGCGCACAACTCGGCGACGCCGTCGGCGAACGGCCGGCCGGCATCGAACGTTTCGTTCCATGCCTGTGTGCACACGCTCGCGAGAAAGAGCTCCATCGCGGCCTCGTCATCGATCAGGCGCCGGTACAGATAGCGCGGGTTCCAGTCGATCAGCACGCCGCCCAGGTCGAAGACGACGATTGGCGAATCCTCCATTGCACTCCCGTCGAGGGTCTCGCGCGCCCGGCAGGTTGCCGCCATGCCGCCGAGCGGCCAGGCCGCTGGATTCGTGTAGGGCGGATCGTCGCTACGAGAGCAGTTCTTCCAGTGCGAGGCGGCTCTTCGGCGTGAGCTGGCCTTCATCGAAATAGCGCGTCACGATGCCGAGCGCCTCCTCCGCCGTGGACACGTTCAGGTAACGGAGCAGATAGCGCACGTCGTCGAGGTCGTGAAACTCTTCGCCCAGCCGCATGGACGCGCACTTCATTGCAAGCAGATACTCGGGCCGCGCGACGAAAACGCTGAGGTTCGGAAGCTCCATGTAGGGGTCGAAATCACCGCGATTCCCCAAAAACCCCTTGACCGCATCGTTCAGCCAGGCGGCCGGCACGTTCGCCTGCGCCGCGACGCGGGCGGCCGCCTGGCGAATGATTCGAGCGGGACGGAAGAACGCATCGACGTCGCGCGTCGCCGGGCGCACATCCAGCGCGAGACACATGACGGCGCCGCCAACGAGATACACCTCTCCGGCGACTTTCGCACCGGCAAGCTCGGCATCCAGCAATTCGAACAGCCGCCGGATATCCGTTCGCGTCAAGCTCGTCGACTCGGGCGCGCCCGGACCGCTCACACCCGACCGCCTACGCCGGTATCGACAAAAATGTTACGCCGCTTGAACGGCACCGGCGACGCCCGCAGCAGGTGCAGTCGCAGACCTTTCAGCGGGGCCGTGAAGTGGGGGACTTCGAGCGGGGCGACCTCGGCCGTCCATGCGGGCGGCCGAACGCCCTTCAGATGGCAGGCCTGCTCGACCATCGCCGCAACGTAGTTCCTCCAGCGAAGCGACAGACGCGAGACATCTGCGTGAACGATCGCCTGTGCGAGCTCATCCGCCGCCAGTCGCGACAGCAGATCGTTCAGCTCGGCCAGCACGTATCGCCGCTCCGTTCCATCCGCCATCAACCCCAGCAGGTGCTCGAACCTCCGTTGCGACGACGGCAGCGACCGCGACAGCACATAACTGGACACGTCCTGCCCGGCCGCCGCGGCCGACCGCTTCAGCCTCGCCTTCTCCCGCGGTGTGACCCGGATCTGGATCTGCTCGGACTTCGACCTCATGCCCGCAACCTAGTCGGCGCGCGGCATTGTGTCAATACACACGTAATGACGTTAATGCCGAACGTGCGCGAGGCGTCCATCGGGAGGCTGCCCGGCTAATTCAGAGCATTTCGGTGAGGTTGTGAAGTCCCGTCGTGCCGCTGGGACGGACCGGTGACGGCGTCTCGATCTGTGATGTGCCATTGCCATCGACGCAGCGCACGGTGAACGTG
>JBOHRM010001029.1:0-9323 GCA_050732715.1 Longimicrobiales bacterium | reverse complement strand
CGCGACGCGCCGGGACGTAGCACGCCAGCAGCGCGACCGCGCCGAGCAGGAATGGCGCGGCCGCGAACGTGAGCGGGTCGAGTGCGTCGATCTCGTAGAGCAAGGACGTGAGACTGCGCGTCGCGAGCACCGCGCCGAGCACGCCCAGTCCTAGCCCACCCGCGAGCAACACGCCAGCCCTGCCGAAGACCATACGCAGCACGTCCGCCACCTCCGCGCCCAGCGCGATGCGCACGCCGATCTCGCGCGTGCTCTGCGCGACCGCGTACGACAGCACGGCGTAGACGCCCACGAGCGCGAGCACGATCGCGGCGGCAGCGAAGACGGACGCCAGCAGCGTCGTAAGCCGCCGCTGCGCGAGCCGCCCGGCCAGCATCGACTCGAGCGTCGCGAGCTCGGCCAGCGGCTGATTCGGATCGAGGCCGCGCACCGCCTCTCGCACCGCGCCGACGCGTTGCAGCGGATCATCGATCGAACGGATGAGCAGCATCATGCTCGAGCTTGGCATCTGGCGATGCGGGAAATATGCCGACGGCCTCGCCCCGCGATCGGGTGCCGTTCGCCTTGAGTCACCCGACACGCCCACCACGGTGATCCACGGGCCTTCGCTATCGGGGTCGCCGAACTTGAAGCGCTTGCCAATGGGGTCTTCGTCAGGCCAATAACGCCGCACCATCGCCTGGTTGACGATCGCCACGGGCGCACCATCCGCTCGGTCCTCCGGCCCGAAGTCGCGGCCCGAAACGAGTGGTGTGCCGACGGCCCGAAAGTAGCCGGGGGTCACAACGTCGAATGTGACCTCGATGCGCTCCTCATCCGATTCTCGTGGTTTACCCTCGACCGAGGTACTGCCCGACCACGGCAGCTCTTCCAGTAGCACATCCGTGCCCGCCGCGATGTGCTGCACGCCGGGCAACGCGCGAAGTCGCTCGAACAGGCGGTCATAGAAACCGAGCAGCGCATCAGTCTCGGAATACGCGGGCCCTATCAGTGCGATGCGCGCCGTGAGCACGCCGCTCGCCTCGAAGCCGGACTCGGTCCGACTCAGCCGAACAAAGCTCTGAACGAGCAATCCAGCGCCAACCAGCAGGATCGACGAGAGCGCCAGCTCGGCGACGATCAAGGTTCCGCGCGTGTGCCACCCCGCGCGCGAGCTGACGCTGCTGCGGCTTTCGTCGCGCAGGACGGACGCCTGGTCGCTCCGCGCGGACTGGAGCGACGGCACGAGCCCGAACAGGACACCCGTGAGTACGGAGAGCCCGAGTGTGAATCCGAGTACGACCGGGTCGATCGCGATCTCGTCGAGGCGGGGCAGGTCAGCGGGCGCCGTGGCACGCAGAAGCGTGACGCCGCCGTAGGCGATAGCGAGGCCCGCGCCGCCGCCTATGACGGCGAGAACCACGCTCTCGGTCAGCAGCTGCCGTACCAGCTGACCACGCCCAGCGCCCAGTGCAAGACGAACCGCCATCTCGCGTTGCCGCGCCGCCGCTCGCGAAAGCATCAGGTTCGCAACGTTCGCGCACGCGATCAGCAGCACCAGACCGACGGCACCGAGCAGGACGAGCAGCGCGGGACGTACATCGCCTACGAGATCGGTGCGCATCGGTTGCACGAAGATGCCCAGGCCCGCGCTGTTGGCGGGATATGCCTCCGCCTGAGCCGCCGCGACGACGTCCATGTCCGCCTGCGCGCGCTCGATGCTCACACCATCCGCGAGCCGGCCGACCACGTAGAGGAAGTACGAACCACGAGCTTGCCGCGCATCGTCCGAGAGCCGCAGCGGCGTCCACACGACCGCATCGTTCGGGAAGTCGAACCCGGCCGGCATGACGCCCACGACTTCGACTTCGACACCGTTCAGCCGGATCGTGCGCCCGACCACGTCAGCCGCACCGCCGAACCGCTGCGTCCAGACGCCGTGTCCGATGATCGCGACCCGTGCCGCGCCCGGCGCCAACTCATCGGCGCTGAATGAGCGGCCGAGAATGGGCTGAACACCGAGCACACTGAAAAAGTCGGCGCTCACCACGCCGGCGGCTACACGCTCGGGCTCGAAGTCACCCGCGAGGTTGACACTGCCGCGCGCAAACCCAGCCATGGACCCGAACGAACGGTTCTGCGCACGCCAGTCTTCGAACGCCGCCCACGACGTGATGTCGGTCCGCACGCCGATGCGCTGGTTGTCCATCCACACCATCGCGAGCCGGTCCGCATCCGCGAACGGCAGCGGCCGCAGCAGCACGCCGTTCACCACGCTGAAGATCGCGCTGTTCGCGCCGATGCCGAGCGCCAGCGTCAGCACCGCCACAATCGTGAAGCCCGGGGTGGCCCGCAGCCGCCTCAGCGCATACCGGACGTTACGGCGCAGGCCGGCAACGTGCTCCGCCACTCGCCGCCGCCGCTCGCGACGTTCGTCGATCTCGACGCATTCGGCGCGGGCACGCTCGCGGTCGCCGAACTCCGCACGCGCACGAACCAGCGCCTGGTCCGGGCTCATGCCCTCTCGAACGTAGGCGTCGGCACGCGCCTGGACGTGAAATTCCATCTCCGCGTCCGTCTCGGCCGCGATGTCCGGCGGCCGGGGCGCCCGGCGCCGCTCCGACCGAGATGCATCGACACGTCCTCGCCCCGACCCACTCTCACGTTCGCTCATGCCGCGCCTCCTTCGTTCAAGCCCAACACTCGCGCCATCACATCCGCGTACCGCGCCCAGGTCTCAGTCTCCGACTCCAGCTTGCGCGCGCCCTTCGCCAACAGCTCGTAGTACCTCGCGCGCCGCCCGTTCTCCGAGACGCCCCACTCGCTGCGGATGAAGCCGCGCGCCTCCATCCGATGCAGCGCCGGGTACAACGCCGCATCCTCGATCCGCAACTGCCCCGACGTCGCGCGCCTCAGCCAGTCCAGGATGTTGTAGCCGTGCATCGGCTCCGTCCTCAGCGCGCGCAGCACCAGCACGTCCAACGTCCCCTGCAGTACGTCCAGCTCATCCGCGCCCATCGCACCCTCCACTAAATCGATAGGTGAAGATGCACCACGCACCACTAAACTGTCAATGGGTGGGCGGGGGTCGTGCCGGCCAGGGTGACTCCCTCTCCCCCGCGCGCGGGGGAGAGGGTCAGGGTGAGGCGGTCGCTCGGGCGCGTGACCGTCGCTCGAGGACGAGCGGGAGCACGTCCTGGTGCAAGAGGCGCCGATGGAGGATAGCCCATTTCACAAACGCGCTTACCCCCGGTGGAGTCCACCGTCGAAATGATGCTGATCGAGGGGTAGAGAGGACGTCGCTTCTCGCAGTTAGCCGCCGGGCGTGGGACGCCGCGGTCATAGGAAAGGGATCACGGGATACGGCGCTCGAAACTGAGGCCGGATCCGGTGATCCCTTCGTTTTCGCTGCGCGGCTCGGTCTGATGTGGCTCGCGTCGGCATCGCGAACCAGAGCATCGCACGCGCATCGCGATTCAGCGCTGTGTTCAGGCGAATCGTTGCGCGCGAATCAGAGAGAGTTGAGCCTGGCCGCCCGTTTGCGATCCTTGTGTCGCCGGCGATCCGCGGCCTTTTCCTTCGCCTTGCGGGCCTCGCTCGGCTTCACGTAGAAGCGCTTGCGCTTCATGTCCTTGAATCGGCCCGAGCGGAGCATTCTGCGCCGGAACTGCTTGAGCGCCCAGTCCAGCCGATCGGTGTCCGAAAGCTGAATCTCGATCACATCGATCCTTTCATCATCGTCACTCCTTGTTGAACTGGTTCTTTGCGACGTCGAAGTGCACGCCCTTCATCCGCTTCACGCCGTCCGACGTCTTCTTGAAGACGGTCTTGTGCAGCCGATCACTGGGGTCCTTGTCCGACCAGAAGAACGGCGTCGGCGTGCCATCCTTCTTGTAGATTCTGATCCTGGCCATTGAGCGACTCCTTCGTCTCTGGAAATCCATCGAATCGCGCGAAGGATTTCGATGTGTGTGTAGCGGCGGGTATGTACTGATTACCCGGCATCGCCCTAGCGGATCCATCGTCATCGGACGCGTTTTGTGTTATATTTCGAGTTCAACATTTCCACCGAGAAGCGCGCTCGCCGCGATGGTGCGCGAACGATGAGGTGATGAACATGATCTCGAACAGCTCGAGACGACTGCGCTTCGAGGACCTGCACGTCGACCCAACGGCAAAAAGGGGTTGGAAGTCGGGCCTCGAACACGTGCCGGCGGTCGGGCAGAAAGTTTATTGTACGGATGGTTTGGCCGAGGTCACGCGACTGCTGGGCAAGACCGGTGATGGCAGTCGACTCCTCGAGCTTCGTCTGATCGAGCGCACCGGCCCCCCATTCTTCGCTGCGGCTTCGAACGTTCTCGTCTCCCCGAAATAGATAGCGGATGCGGCAACGGCCGCTCGGGTCAGACCCGAGCGGCCGTGCGCGCTCGCAGACGAGCGAGGTCGAGATGCGCCCGCTCCTATCGAGCTGCTGTTGGCCTCAGTCGACCTTCACGACGTTCTCCGCCGAGGGTCCCTTCTGACCCTGAACCACATCGAACTCGACGCGGTCACCCTCGGCGAGGCTCTTGAAGCCTCCGCCCTGGATCGCTGTGTGATGGACGAAGCAGTCTTTCTCCCCGTCCTCACGAGTGATGAAACCGAAGCCCTTCGTCTCGCTGAACCACTTCACGGTGCCGCTGGTACGCATACCGTCCTCCGTTCTGGTGTTATCGGTGGTCCGGTATTTCCGTACCGCTCGATCACCTGATAAATTCGCGGGGTGATCCCCGCGGGCCATGGCAAGCGAAAAAGGACCGGGACTGAAACGTCCAGGTCCTTGCTCTGGAACTTCGCGATTATGGAAGTGCTTGCCACGGTCACAATTTAGCGACCGTACGCGCCCGAGTCAATGACCGGCTTCGTCAGCCGAGTCAGTGTGCCGGGGCGTCGATTCGATTGTCGTGGCGTGATGAGCGTTTTGACGGCTGCGCGCGCGCAGATGGAACTGTCGCTCGCGTTTCATATGGTTTTCGCGGCGCTAGGCATCGGTATGCCGGTGCTGATGGTGATCGCGGAAGCTTTGTGGTTGCGCACGGGGCGCGAGCATTACCGCGAGTTGGCGCAGAAGTGGGGCAAGGCGACGGCGTTGACGTTCGCGATCGGCGCGGTGTCGGGCACTGCGTTGTCGTTCGAGCTCGGGTTGCTGTGGCCGCGTTTCATGGCGTTCGCGGGCGGTGTGATCGGCTCGGCGTTCGCGCTCGAGGCGTATGCGTTCTTCATCGAAGCGATCTTCCTCGGGCTCTACCTCTACGGCTGGGACCGACTATCACCGCGCGCGCACTGGCTGACCGGGTTCCCGGTGGCGATCAGTGGCCTCATGTCGGGCGTGCTCGTCCTCGCCGCGAACGCTTGGATGCAGGCGCCGACCGGCTTCGTCGAGGGCGGCGGCGAGCTGGTCAGCGCCGACCCACTCGCGCCGTTTCGCAGCCCTGCGTGGCTGCACATGGCGTTGCACTCGTCGCTGTCCTGCTACATCGCGACGGGATTCGCGGTCGCGGGCGTCTACGCAATGGGTATGCTGCGCGGCCGGCGCGACGCGTACCACCGCGCTGCGCTCGCGATCGCCATGACGGTAGGTACGGTGACCGCTGCCGTGCAGCCGCTCAGCGGCGACCTGAGCGCGCGTCGCATGGCCGAGTATCAGCCCGCCAAGCTCGCGGCGATGGAAGCGCATTTCGAGACGATGGAGGGCGCACCACTCATCATCGGAGGGTGGCCCGACATCGATCAGCGTACCGTCCGCTGGGCGCTGCGCATCCCTCGCGGACTGAGTTGGCTGCTCGAGCGTGATCCCAATGCGCGGGTCGAAGGCCTCGACGCTGTACCCGACGAGCTGTGGCCGAACGTCACCATCACGCATATCGCGTTTCAAGTCATGGTGGCCTGTGGCTTTGCGCTGATCGCGCTCGCGGCGACCTTCTGGGTCGCGCGTTGGCGTGGCCGCGCCGATCCTCCACGGTGGTTGTTGATCGCGCTCGTTGCCGGTTCGCCGCTCGGCTTCCTCGCGCTCGAGAGCGGCTGGCTCGTCACCGAGGTCGGACGTCAGCCTTGGGTCGTGTACGGCGTCATGCGCACTGCGGACGGCGTCACGCCGGTCGCCGATGTGCCGGTCACACTGTTCGGGTTCGCCGTTCTTTATCTCGCTCTGGGCGTCGCGCTGACCTATCTGTTGCTCCGCCTTGCCAGGCCGCCGCGCGGGAGCGGGCCGCGCGCGCACGGAGATCCGCAACGTGCCCCCTGAGTACGCGATCGCCGGGATCGGACTCGCGGCCGTCATCGTGTACGCCGTGCTCGGCGGCGCGGACTTCGGCGGGGGGATATGGGACCTACTCGCCCGGGGCCCGCGCAAAGACGCGCAGCGCGACGCGATCGCCGCCGCGATGGGGCCGGTCTGGGAGGCCAATCACGTCTGGCTCATCTTCGTGATCGTCCTGATCTTCACCGCATTTCCGCGCGCGTACGCGGCGCTCAGCATCGCGCTCTACGTGCCGTTCCACCTGGTGCTGCTCGGCATCACGCTACGCGGTGCGGCGTTCGTGTTCCGCGCGTATTCACCCCGTCGCGGCGGCGTCGGTCGCACGGCGGGAGAGCGGCACTGGGGCGCGGTGTTCGGTGCGGCGAGCGTCTTCACGCCCGCGCTCCTCGGCATGTGCCTCGGTGCGGTTTCGGCGGGCAACCTACGCATCACTGGCGGCGATGTGCGGGTCATCGGCGCACCGCCGTGGTTTCAGCCCGTCGCGCTCGCGATCGGCGCGCTCGCGCTCGCGCTCTGCGCGTACCTCGCCGCCGTATTCCTTGCCAATGAGACGCATGGCGAGCTGCGCGATGATTTCCGCCGTCGCGCGCTCGGGGCCGGCACCGTGGTGGTCGCGCTTTCCGGGCTCGCGTTGCCGTTGCTTCAGATCGAGGCCGAGCACCTGTGGACCGGGCTCGTGAGCGGCGCGGGCACGCCCGTCCTGATCCCCGGCATCGCTGCCGCCCTGCTCTCCGGTGTCGCACTGCTCCGCCGGTGGTATCGGCTCGCCCGCGCGGCCGCCATCGCACAGGTCAGCCTGCTGCTCGCCGGCTGGGGACTCGCCCAGATGCCGTTCCTCATCTTCCCCGATCTCACGTTCAGCGACGCTGCCGCACCCGAGCCGACGCTGCGGTTCATGCTGTGGAGCACGCCGATCGGCCTGGCGTTGCTGCTGCCGTCGCTCTGGCTCTTATTTCGCGTCTTCAAGGCAGAGCGATGACGGTATGAACATCGTGGTTCATCGAATCGATTCCGATCTGGGCGCTTGGACGCACAGCGAGTGGCGGCCATCGCCGGGGCATCCGCTGGCATCCGTGGTCGAACGGATATGGGATTTCGAGGGCCGAACGACGCATCGACGCGAGCGCGTATTTCCGAACGGCAATGTCGAGCTGATCGTGCAACTCGACGACCGGTATCATGACGTGCACGACGGGGTGGAGGAGCTGACGTCGCCGACCTGCGTTACCGGTGTCCAGGCCGGGCCGATGGTAGTCCAGGCGCCGCGGTGCCCGTGCCGTGTGCTCGGCGTTCGGTTCCATCCGCCGGGCGCGTGGGCCGTCCTCGAGCATCCGCTCGCCGAGCTCACAGGCGTGACCATCGATTTGCGCGACATCGCCGGCTCGGCCGCGGAGGAATTGGCGGATCGGTGCGCGGACGCGGTCGACGCGCGCGACCGTTTGTGCCGCACGATCGGTTGGCTCGGCGACAGGCTGAACCGCTCTTCCATGGTGTCGCGTACGAGTCCGGCCGTGTGCTGGGTGGCCGACCGCATCATTGCGGAGCGCGGCGCGGTGCGGATCGCGTCGCTCCGCGACCGGACCGGATTGGGTGCCGGCCGGCTCGCCGCCGCGTTCCTCGAGCAGGTGGGCGTGACGCCGAAGCGGTTCGCGCGCGTTCACCGGTTCCGGCACGCACTCGATATGCTGAACGGCCGAGTATCGAGCCTGGCCGACATCGCCCTGCGCGCGGGCTACTACGATCAGCCGCACATGAACGCGGAGTTCCGCGAGTTGGCGGGGCTGACGCCAGGCGAGTTCCTGGCGACCCGACGGTACCCCGCGAGCACCAGCACCGCAGAATCCTGACGCAGGCGCCGTCAGGTCCCCACCGAGATGACCTGGTAGGGCCCGGCATCGGCCGGCCGACCCCAGCGCTCGTACAGTGCGACGAGGCTGGCCGCCATCTCGCGTCGTTCTCTTTCGGCGTAGCGTTTGCCGTCGATGGCCCGCCACGCCGCGAGCAGTATCGGCTCGGCTTCGCCGAACCGGCCCTGAGCGGTTAGACAGTCACCGAGGGCGCGCTGAGCGTCGATTGTCAGCGCTTCGGTAACGCCCAGCATGCTCTCGCGGATGGCGACGGCTTCGCGGAGCAGCGGCTCACCATCGGATGCGCGGCCGGTCTCGGTCAGCAACCGGCCGCGGCCGAGCAGTGCTGAAGCGGTGCGGACGTGGCCATCGGGGAACGCCGTGGTCAGGCGGTCGAGCGCCTCGAGGAACAGCGGCTCGGCCTCGGCGTACGCGCCGCGCCGACGCAACGTTTCCGCGAGATGCGCGTAGGCCGTGCCGACGGAATAGTGGTCGTCTCCGAAGATGTCGCGGAACATTTCGAGCGCATCGCGGAACAGCGTCTCTGCCTCGGCCATCTCGCCGCGCTCGCGCTGGACGACGGCGAGGTTGTTCATCACCGTGGCAACATAGTGGTGAACCTCGCCGAACAGGCGGATGTCGAGCGCGAGCACCTGGCGGTAGAGGACTTCCGCCTGATCGAGATCGCCCTTGCGGCGGAGTACGGACGCGAGGTTGTTCGTCACGGTCGCGGTGTAGGGGTGCTCCTCGCCGAGGCGGTCGATGTCGAACGCCAGGACGTCTCGGTAGAGACGCTCCGCCTCATCGAGCTCGCCGACCCTGCTCACGTAGAGCGCGAGGTTGTTCTTCGCCGTCGCGGTCTCGAGGTGCTCTTCGCCGAGCACCTCACGGCGAATCTCGAGTGTGCGCCGGGCGGCGTCGATGGCGCCAACATGATCGCTCTTGGCGTGCAGCACGTTCGAGAGGATCTCGAGATCGCGCGCCACCTCGGCGTGCACGGCGCCGTACGCCTGCGAGTCGATGGCGATGCCGCGGTGCAACAGTGATTCCGCCTCGGTGAGCGCGCCGCGCGTGCTCAGCACGGACGCGAGCTCGCGCAGGCTCAGCGCCACATCGGTGTGGCGAACGCCGAGCCGCGCCTCGCGCATGGCGAGCGCGTCGCGGAGCAGTCGCTCGGCTTCGGCGCCGCGGCCCTGGTC
>JBOHRM010001028.1:0-7422 GCA_050732715.1 Longimicrobiales bacterium | reverse complement strand
CGATGAAGCCGGGTGCGACGTACAAGCCCGGCGCATCGACGACAGCCGCCGCGTCGGCCGGCTCGAGGTCACCGATCGCCGCGATGCGGCCGTCGGTGATGCCGATGTCGGCCGCGAACCACGGATTGCCCGTGCCGTCCAGGACACGTGCGCCCCGAATCTGAATGTCGTACTGCGCCTGCGCCGCGAGGCGACCCGCGACGCCGGTCAACAGAACGGCCAGCGCAACGAGCCCAAGGCCAGATTTCAGCGCACATGACCGTCGCGGTGCATGCATTCTCGTCCTCCCCCCCTTCACGGGAGCGAAGTCTTCTCCAAGGTCGATGAGCATCGGTTCACTCTTCGGGGTCTTCGATGGATAGGTTCACCAGCTGCATGAACCGGTCGCGCGGGTTGCGGCCGCGGGGTGTCTGCGTGAACACGATGCCGATCACGCCGCGCGCCGGATCGACCCATGCGGACGTGCCATCGGAGCCGCCGTGCCCGAACACGCCCTCCTCGGGGAAATTCCAACCGAATCCATAGGCGGGCTCGCCATCGGGCGTGTGGCGTTCGCTCATGAGCCGAGCGGTCTCCGTCTCGAGCAGGCGAACCGCGCCGTACGTACCGCCGTTCAAGTGCGTCTGCAGGAAGATCGCATAATCCCACGCGGTCGAGATCATGCCTCCCGATGCACGAACGAACGGCGCCTGCGGCGGATCGCCCGGCTTCCAGCCCGGCGTCCAACGGCCGCTCTGATCACGAGTGTAGTAGACCGCTCCCATACGGTCGAGCTTACCATCCAGCTTCTCCGCCGCCTCCAGGTGGTACGAGTCGGACATGCCCAACGGCGCGTAGATGGCGTCGCGCAGAAACACCTCGAGCGGCTGCCCGGAGGCGATCTCGATGAGCGCACCGAGCGTGTTGTAGCCCGGATTGCTGTAGCTGTACGTCGTCCCCGGCGTCACGACCGCGCCGACCTCGCCGAAACGCGCGACCTCCGTCTGGAGGGTCGGCTCGCCATTGTCGCCCGACGGCGCGTACGGCTCGAGAAACAGCGTGTTGATGCGGAAGCCACTGGTGTGACTCAGCAGATGCCGCACGGCCATGAAGCCGGATCGATAGTTGTCGAACGAAGGGATGTGTTTGCGCACCGGGTCATCGAAGCTCAGGTCGCCTCGGTCGACCAGCATCGCGATCGCCGTCGCGATCACCGGTTTGGTGTTCGACGCCATGCGGAACATCGTGTTCTCCTCCATCGGGAGATTCGCTTCCGCGTTGCGTGAGCCGATCGCCTCGTGCAGCACGACCTTGCCGTGGCGTGCGACGAGCAGGACCGCGCCGACCAGGTCTCCGCGCTCGACCGCCTCGCGGTAGAGCCCCACGCCCGCCTCGAGCACGGCAGGCGACATCCCGACATCCTGCGGCGCAGCGCGCGACAGTGTGGGGGCGGTCTGGGCGGCGAGCGCGAGCGGCACAAACGTCGCCGCGAAGATCATTGCAATCGACGTCAGCAGCGATCCGGCGAAACGCCTGCGGATTCTCATCATGGCTCGTGGTCTCCGTTCGATGGTTGGGCCGGCTCGTGAACCGGCCGTGTGCGCCTCGTCAAGCGTCAAAGGTTCGGGTTGCCCACGCGCTCGACATCAGGGAGTGAGAAACACGTCGTCGAACCGTACGGCACACCCGTGTGATCGACGCCGTCCGGGTGAATCGAGCCCGGCTCGCCCTTGTACGGCACGGCCCACTCAGTGGCGCGGAAGCGTAGGTGGTCATTGAAACGGTGGCCACCCTCGAGGAAGAGCTCGCGGCGGCGCTCCTCGATCAAGTGTGCCACAACCTCGGTCTGCGTCGCGACGGCGCCGGGATCGTAGCCGGGGATGCCCGCCGCATCGTGCAGGTCATTGATGATCGTACGCGCGGTCGTGAGGTCACCCGTGCGCGCGGCGGCCTCCGCGATGATCAGCTGCGCCTCCGCGTACGACGCGATCTGCACGGGATCCGACCGCGTCCGAAACTTGTCGGCCGGGTACCAGTGCGTGGTCGCATTGTCGAACGCGACGTTGTTCGTCGTGGTCACGGCAACGCGCGGGTCGGCTGCACCTTCCCAGCGCACATCGTGGTAATCCGGCGCGATCGAGGCGTGCCGGCCGAAGCTGGCACACGTGAGATGATTGCAGAATCCGTTGTACCGGTCCGCTAACGCCTCATCGCGCGTCGCGTTCCGAACGTAACCCTGCGGCACCAGCGAAGCGTCGGCGATGGCGCCGGCGAAGTCCTCGAGATCGAGCCGCACTCGCGCGCGGCCCACGAAAGCGAGGGTCCCCAGCTCGGCGGCGTTCGACGCCTCCGCGAGGGCGAGACCCTCCGTGAATCGCTGCTCGGCCAACCGCA
Organism: Longimicrobiales bacterium; assembly: GCA_050732715.1. Classification (GTDB taxonomy): domain Bacteria; phylum Gemmatimonadota; class Gemmatimonadetes; order Longimicrobiales; family RSA9; genus JBOHRM01. The sequence goes on along the minus strand of JBOHRM010001028.1, from coordinate 5,049 downwards.
GCACGTCGGGCGGTGTCATGAGCGGCCCCTGATCGAGCGCCATCTCGCAGAAGCCCTCGCCGAGCGCGACGAGCGCATAGGCCCCGAAGACCCGGACCGTCGCCAGCAGCCTGGGCTTCTCCGGCACCTGTGCGTCGGGGAACGACGTGATGCGCTCGAAGGCGTCTTCGGCCTGAAACCGCGCGGTGTGCAGCGGTGTGTAGATGCCATAAGGGTCGTCGCACCCGCTCTGCGCGTACGAGGCGTCGCTCGACAGCACGCGCCGCGTGCCCCAGTTCCGTTGATTCAGGTTGCCGGACGCCTGGATGAACGCATCCGAGATCAGCGCCGTCCCCGTGACGTAGTTGTTCCAGGCACACTCGAAGTCGGCCACTACGCTCTGCGCGAGCACCGGCGCAAGCCCGGGATCGTTCAGCGCCTCCTCGACGACGTCACCCGGCAGGTCGGCTTCCAGCAGGTTCTCGAGATCGCAGCCCGCCGAAACGAAGCACGCCGCGAGCAGAACGCCGGCGCGAAGCACGGCAGCGCGTAAACGCGAAGGCAAACTCATGGTCGTCGCCTCTCGTTGGCAGGACGTTGCGCGCATCATAGCGTCACCCGGAGTGTGGTGAGGAAACGCCGAAGCTGCGGCCAACCTTCCTGATAGTAGGCGGTCAGCTCGTTGGTGACGTTGCGAATCTCCGTGTCGACGTGGCGTACGCCGAAGTCGCTCCACTGCGCGCGCCAGATCGTCCACAGGTTCTGCGCGGACACGGTCAGCGACGCACGCGAGACACCGAAGCGCTCCACGAACGCCGTGGGCAACGAGTACGTCGCCGAGACATCGCGCAGCTTGGCGAAACCGGCGTCGATCGTCCCGGGCTGCCTGCGAATGTCCAACACGTCGTACGCCAGGAGGATCGGGTCGTTCGCCTCTATGATCGCCCGCTGGTTGCGGAACGACATCAGCGACGCGCGGATGTCGCCGCTGAGCAGCGTGTGGCCGCCGACGAAGTCGACCTGCGAATAGAGCTGAAGGTTCCGGAACAGGGTCAGCGTGACGTTCGCCGAACCCTCCCATGTGGGCTGCGACGCGCCCCAGTACACCGCCGGCGCATCCTCGCACGGCACCGGTGACCCGCCGCCGCGCGAGAAGTTGGTGCCCGCCACGCGCTCGCCGCCCTCACACATCATGTTGATCGCGCGCGGCACGGCGCCGCTCGCGTCGAGGTCGGCCGAGACGACGCGCGTCATGAAGATACTGCCCAGCGGAAAGCCGGCGACGTTGTACATGCCGAAGGGCGCGTTGATCACCAGCGACGCCGGTCCGCCCAGGCTCACGACCTCGTTCGTGTTCCGGGAGAACTTGAGCCCCACGTTCATGAGCACGTCGTCCCGACGGATCGCGTCCGCGCGAATGCCGATCTCGATGCCACGGTTCGCGATCTCGCCGATATTGCGAAACTGCGAGCCGGGGAAGCCGAGCGACGGCGTCACCGGCACTTCCACGATCGCGTCCTTCGTCTTCTTCGTGTAATAGGTGAACTCGAGACCGACTGCTTCATCGAACAGCGTCGCGTCAAAGCCTGCCTCGAGCTCCTCACCCACCTCCGGCTGAAGGTCCGGATTGCCGATGTTCGACGGCGTGAGCGTGGGTGCGCCGTTCTCGCCGGAACGCGGCGCGTATACCCGCAGTGCCGCGAACGCCGCCGGCTGCTGACCCGCACGGCCCCACGCCGCACGCAGCTTCAGCGAGCTCAGGAGCGGGAACGAATCCATGAAGGACTCGTCGCTCAGCACCCAGCTCGCGCTCACCTTCGGATAGACCACGAAATCGTAGTTCTTGCCGAACGCGCTGTTGTCATCGCCGCGCAGCGCGGCGGTGAAGAACATCCGGTCCTGCCACGAGATCTGCTCTTGGATGAAGGCGCCGAACGTTTTGTTCTCGAGGAACGATTCCGTGCCGCTGCGGATCGCACCCGAACTCACCGTCTCCAGCGCACGGATCGGAAACGTGTTGCCCGTCGCCGTCTCCTCGGTCGTCTGCTTCGCGTAGTACTGAAAACCCGCGGCGGTCTGTAGCGTCAATGACGGCGTGACCGGTGTGGTGGCGACGGCCGCGTAGTCGACCGTCGTCAGGTTCTCGCGATAGTTCTCGACGCTGCGCGAACCGATCTGGCTCGCGCCGATCGTCGTGCTCAACCGCGCGAGCGAAGACAGACGCCGCATCGTGAAATCGCCGCCGAGCGTGAGCCGCTGGGAGAACCAGGGAAGCGGCTGATGCCGGATCGTGCTCGTGATCACGCCGCGCGCGAGATCCTCGTAACCCTCGTAATCGTCCTCGTACCGCTCCGGTGGGCCCGTGAGATAGCCGCGCGTCGGCCCGTCGACACCGCCAGGCAGCCCTCGCCCCGGCTCGCAACCCGGTGAGGGACAGGCCCACTGGATGGTCACGGAGACCGGCTGCGCGGCCGACGCCGAGCGGTACCGGCTCCGGATGAACGACACGCCGAAGTCGAGCGAAAGCCGGTCGTCCGGCGTGTATGTCACGTTCGCGCGACTCGACAAACGATTCCGCCAGTTGTAGCTGACCGGCCCCTCGTCACGGCCCCAGCTGCTCGCGAAATAATACCTCAACGGACCCGTGCCCCCGCTCACGTTCGCCTCGTACTCGCGCGGCTGGCCCGTCCGAAACCACGAACCGTACGAAAGCGTGTCGCCCGGCGCAGAGTCTTGGAGCCCGCGCGGCTGGACGGCACCACGGCGCCCGAGGCGAAGACGACCTCGAGGCGATGCGGGTCGCGCGTACGGATCTCGGTGACGCGGTCCAGGTTGATCAGGTGGGAGCGGTGAATACGAACGAAACGCTCCGGATCAAGGCCGGCCTCGAGCTCCCTGAGTCGCAATGAAACAAGGAAGCTCTCGGCACCGCAATGGAGTTTGCAGTAGTCGCCGGACCGTCGTCGGCCACGTCGATCTCGAGCCGCCCCTCACGCATCCGTGTCCGCAGATCGATGCGCCCGCCCTCGGCGCGGGGGGCCACCGCGTAGCGCAGTGCGTTCTCCACCAGCGGTTGAAGGCTGAGCGCCGGAACGCGACAGGCAAGTGTCTCGGGTTGGATCGCTTCGTGCCAGACCAGGCGATCGCCGAAGCGAAGGTTGAAGAGAAAATGCGGGTCGAGCCGCGCGCGCAGCGCCTCGAGCTGGGAGCGGGTGGCGAGCTCGCGGGCTCGGGCCGCCCGCGACTCTTCCTCGCGGAGACGTTGCTGGAGGGCGAGCGCATTGCCAATGCCGGCGAGAACGGCATAGAGGAGCGTGGCAATCAGCAATTGCCAGACGAGTGGCCCGACATCGCCGAGTGCCCAGTCCCACGTTCCCGACTCCAACCGATTCAAGACCCGGAACAGCAGCCAAGTGCCGGCGGCTGAAGCCAACGCGTAGAGCGCGGCCGCGGCCGCGTGCAGAGCGAGAAATTTGGCGACGGGTCCGCTGCGCCACGTAATCGCCTTCCCGATCCCGATCGCGGCCCACCCCAGCGTCGCCGGCGGCAGACCGTTCGCCACCGCCGCCGCGACCGCCAGGGAGGCGGGAACCTCGAGAGCGGCGCCCAACACCAGACCGTAGGCGATGAGGTAAGGCAGCCAGGCCAGAAGATAGAGCCAGGCGAAGTGCACGGCCCGCGCACGCGGGCCGTGCTGGAGCGTATCTTCACTCACTGCCTGCACAGTCGCTCTGAGCTCAGCCGTTCAATGGCCGGTCTACCGAGGCTCCCACCGGCGAGCCCACGTCATGCCGACATCGTCGTAAATCAGAACCGGAACGATCGCAACAGTTGGCGCAGATCGGTTCCACGCCGTCGTTGCCTCCGCCACGAATTCTATCCGCACCGTAGCGCACCCTGGCACCGCCCTGCGAGTTGCCAGTCGCTCAAAACTCGCCTGCGGCCACGAAGTCCACCAGGACCGCTCCGTTGTTCGGCAGGTCGTCATTGTTGATCATCGAGGAGCCGACGGTCGCGATCAGGCGGACCGGACCGTCGGCCGCTAGAGCCTCGCCGGGCACACCCACCAGGAAGGCGCTGTGCTCCCGATCGACCGCGGCCACGACGTCGTCTGTTACGCCGTCGATCACCCCCCGCGGGACGTCGTCCGCGCTCGCGACACCGAGGGCGCCCAGCCAATACCCCGCCGCGCGCGTGAGGTACGCCGTTACCAGCCGGTCGAAGCGGAACCCGCTGTTGGATCCCCACCACGCCATGCCGGTCTCAGAATCGCCGTCCGTGTCGAGGGCGATGTTGATGCCCAGCCAGTCCCGCGGGGGCGCGTCGGCCAGGGTCACCCGAAACCAGAGCCGTCCGTCGTGGCCGTGCGCCCAGGCGAGGCTGCGCGCGTCGGGCAGGCGTGGTCGCGAGGCGTCGCCCGCCTCCTCGTCGGCGACGATTGTCCAGTCGAGAGCCGACAGCGTCCCGGCGTCGATGAGCTGCGTTCGCGCCGTCGGCGATGCCCTGGTGGCGGTCGAGGCCGGAGCGTTTCGGGCATTCGGACCGCCGTAGACCGCGAATCGCTCGATCTCGATGTGCACTGGTCCGGCTTCGCGACCGGACGCTGACACGCCCACCCAAGTCACGCCCGACGCGTTCCATTCCGTAGCCGTATCGCCGCCACCCGCCGGCTCGAGCGCCGCGAAGGGAACGTCCACGTCCGTCCACTCGGTCCCCAGCGCGATCGGAGCCAAGAAGTTCGTGGTGACTCCCGCGCGCCTAGCGCCCGCCTGGAAGGTGCCCGCGCTCGTCCTGGCACGCAGTCGCAGGCCTCGGTACGCCGACAAGTCCCGAGGCAGCCCGTCACCTCCCACGGCAGTCCAGGCCCCGACGAACGAGATCGGGAGCGCCTCGGGAACGTCGAGCCGGCCATCGAGCACCATGACTTGGCTCTCGCCCGGCGACTCCACCGCCAGCGTCGCCTTGCTCCCGCCTCCCATCAAGTCGTCGCCGATCACCATCCACGGCAATCCGAGGGGCGATTCGAGGTCTCCATCGGCGAAGTCGTCGACGAGCAACTCACCCGTACAC
>JBOHRM010001027.1:0-4059 GCA_050732715.1 Longimicrobiales bacterium | reverse complement strand
CGTTACGAGCACACGCGCGTCACGACCCACGGCTTCGACTACGACCCCGATACCGAAACGCTGTCACCGCAGACGAGCGAGAGGGACTACGGCCGGTTCTTCCCGATGCTCCACGCGCGCTACACCCTGTCACCCCGCACGAACCTGCGCGCCGCGTTCACGACGGCTATTGCGAGGCCCAACTTCTTCGACCTCGTGCCGTACCGCATTCGGGACGACGAGGACCTCGAGGTCGGCAACCCCGACCTCGACGCCACGACGTCGGTGAACGGCGACGTGATGATCGAGCACTACGACGATCGTATCGGCGTCCTCTCGGCGGGCGTGTACTACAAGCGCCTGACGGACCCCATCTTCTTCTTCACCGAGGACAACGATTTCGGCGGTGAAACCACGCAGCCGCGCAACGGCGAGTCGGGCTGGATCCGCGGCATCGAGCTCGCCGTCCAGCAGCAGCTCAGGTTCCTGCCCGGCGCGCTGAGCGGTCTCGGCATCTACGCGAACTACACGTTCACCGACTCGGAGGCGACACTGCCCGGTGGGCGGACGGCTCGGCTCCAGGGCCAGGCCGGGCACGTCTTCAACACCGCGTTGAGTTACGAGCGCAGCGGCTTCTCGGGTCAGGTCAGCGCGAATTACCACGCCGACTTCGTCGAGGAGTACGCCGCCGAAGCGGCCGAGGACCGGTTCGCCGACCGGCACCTCCAATTCGACTTGTCCGCGAGCTATCGCGCCACGTCGCGCGCGACGATTTTCCTCGAGATGGTCAACATGACGAATGAGCCGTACGTCGCGTTCAACGGCGTGCGCGCGCGGCCGGTCCAGCTCGAGTACTACGAGCGCTGGGCCCGGCTCGGCGTGCGGATGTCATGGTAATTGGGTTTCCGAGTTCCGGGTTCCGGGTTCGCCTGCCCCGACCGGCGTTTCAGGCGTTTGGGGGACCGCGGGTGGCGCGACAACGGCATGCAAAGTTGAGAGGTGACGGCATGACGATACGCGGACTGGGCGGGTTGGCGCTGGCGATGGTCATCGCGGCGTGCGGGCCGAGCGCGCCGGGCGCGGCGGGTGAAGAAGACACAGGGCTGCCGCCGGCGCAGGCAGCCATGGCCGACGTCGCCCCGGTCACGGTGGCCGAGGCGTTCCACACCGTGCGCGATACAATGCTCAACATCGATTCGCCCGCCGTCTGGCACGGTCCCGAGGGCGAGCACTGGCTGTTCTCGACCGCGAAGTACGGCAATGTGATCCGCGTCGAGGATGCCGCCACGGGTGAGCTGGTTCGCGACGTCGGCGCCGCTGGAGATGGCGCCGGCGAGCTCCGGCGTCCAAACGGCATCGCGGTGATCGATGACCTGATGATCGTGGTCGAGCGCGACAACGCGCGCGTGCAGGTGCTCACGCTCCCGGATTTCCGATCGATCGGTACGTTCGGCGAACCCGAGCTGCGCTTGCCGTACGGCATCGCGGCCTATCGCGAGCGGACCGGCGCCTACGCGGCGTACATCACCGACAACTATGAGCTGGTCGAAGACGAGGTGCCGCCGGACAGCCTGCTCGGCGAGCGCGTTCGTCACTACCGTTTGACCGTCGCCGATGGCCGCGCCGAGGCCGAGCCCGTCCACGTGTTCGGAGACACGAGCGGGCCGGGCAGGCTCAAGCTCGTCGAATCGATCGCGGTCGACGCGCCGAACGATCGGCTGATGATCGCCGAGGAGCTCGAGGGCGAGTCGATGATCAAGGTCTACTCGCTCGACGGCCGCTTCACCGGTGAGGTGATCGACTCGACGTTCTTCCCGCACCAGGCCGAGGGCATCGTGCTCTACGATTGCGGCGCCGACGGCGGATACTGGATCACGACCGACCAGGGCGAAGACGTCAACACGTTCCACGTCTTCGACCGCCAGACGATCGATCACGTTGGCTCGTTCCGCGGCCCGACCGTGCGCAATACGGACGGTATCGCGATCACGCAGCGTGCGTTCCCCGGCTTCCCCGCGGGCGCGTTCTACGCGGTCCACAACGACGGCAACATCGCCGCGTTCTCGTGGCAGGCGATCGCCGACTCGCTCGGCCTGCGCGCGGACTGCGGGCGCTAGGATCGAACCCCTGCCCCTCGCGGCGGGACCCATCACTGCACGGCCTTGCCTATCGGGACCGTTCGCCAATACGCTTCCGATTTGGCCAAAGGCGGCTTCCGATCATGAATCCCCCTCGCCGTGCCGGCTGGTCCATTCCGGCCCTCGTCCTCGCGGTAGCATCCGGCTGCGCGCCACGCGAGCGAGACGTGCTCATCGTGCAGGCTTCCGGGATCGCAGTCGAGCTGTCCTCCGAGGGAAAGATCGCAGGGTTGCGTTTCCCGGACGGTCATCGTTGGCGGATCGGAGGCGACGCGACGCTTACGAACACCCTGGTGACGCGTGAGGACTCCTGTGAGCTGGAGCGGCAGCCCCGCCGAGTGGGCGATGGAGGTGTAGAGGTCGTTGTGCGCTGCGTCGGCGAGGCCGGTGAGGCAACCCGGCTCACGCAGCAGTTCCGCCCCGGTACGGCTGCGATCGACTGGTCCGTGAAGGTCGAGGCGCTCGGCGACACCTCCTACACGCGCGGAATCTGGACGCGGCTGTTCGGCTGGGAAGACGTCTCCGAGCGCCGCTTCTGGACCGCATGGGGCGAGACTGCCGAGCCTCGCAACGAAAATCCTCGCTGGAGCGATCCGCTCGAACCACACGAGTTCCAATCGCTCAACCTCCCCTACGGCGGCAACGCCATCACGCGCGAGAACGGGTTCTCGCTCCCGATCGCGACCGTCTTGGAACCGGACACCGACCACGGCCTCAGCCTCATACAATCTCCGCGCGACACGCTGCTCGACATGGGGCTGCGGACGTCGCCGAATGGCGACATTTCGCTCGCCCGATTCCATAACCGGCTCCGGCCCGACCGGCCCGTCACGTTTCACCTGCACCTCGTACCGCACGCGGCCGACTGGCGTCCGGGTGTTGCATGGCTCGTGCGCCATTATCGAGAATTTTTCGCGCCGTCCTCCACCCGGACGGGCGATGTCGTCGGCCTGAGCGCATACTCGAGCCAATGCACGCCCTTCGACAGCGGGACCGCCGCCCAGCTCGACGCGATGGGCTTCGGTGTCAACTGGGACGCCACCTTCGACTGGCCATATCTCGGCATGTTCTTACCGCCGGTCGGCGAGGCCGAGGAGTGGATCCCGTTCGGTACCGGCTGGCGCGAGCGCACAGGCGAGGCTCAGTCCGACGATCCGGAGCGCGTGGGTGTGCGGTCATTACGCGACGTCGCGGCGGCATGGCGTCAACACGGCTTTTACCCGCTCGCGTACTTCAACACGACCGAGTTCGGAACCGGCATCGGTCATCCGCGGCCGCCGCCGGAGCTCACCTGCGACGCGGCCGACCTCTGGAGGAGCCCGAACGACTACCTCTATTGCAACCTCCAGGACGCGCTTTTGCGAGGACCCGATGGCGCACCCCTATTCACCTGGGAGGGCGCGGTGGTCATGGATCCAGGAGAGCCCGTCTACCGCGTCTACCTGTTGAATCAAGCCCGCCGGCTCCTGGACCAGGTGCCCGAGTACGCGGGCATCAACATCGACCGGCTCGACTGGCTCACCCAGTACAACCCGTGGCGGGACGACGGCGTTTCATGGTTCCGCGACGGACCCGCGCGTTCGCTCGCTATGTCGTGGAAGGAGCTGCTCGCCGACCTCGCGCGCGTCGTGCACGACCGCGGCAAAGTTCTCTACGTCAGTCCTACGACCGCCTCCCGACTCGACTGGATGCGGCACGTCGACGGGTTCTTCGGTGAGTACGTGAGCGGCGACGTGGGGATGAACATGACCGCGTTCCTGGGGATCGAGAAGCCCGTCATGGGCTGGACCTTCTCGTCGGATTGGGATCGCGGCGGTCCACACGCCGGCGACCCGGATCGCTATCTGCAGAGCCACCTCCATATGGGCGTCATGCCGATGGCTCCCGTTGCGCGCAACGATCACGGGATCCGTCCGTCCGACGAACTTGACGCCGCGTACCT
>JBOHRM010001026.1:0-4691 GCA_050732715.1 Longimicrobiales bacterium | reverse complement strand
CCACAATGGCGGCCGAGCAGTTCGGACAGGCGACGGTGGTGATGACCCACCGCCTCACGGCCGGCGACGTGTCCGGCTACGCCAACCGTCGACTCCGGCTCGAGGGCGGCCGTTACGCGGCACTCGCCGCCGAAGTGCGCCTCGAGCAGCGGCGGTCGCGGACCCGGCTGGCCTCACTGCTCGGTGCGCCGGCCGATTCCGTGGTCGCCACCCTCGCGCCTCTGGATGCACCGGCGAACGCAATCTTGACGGCACCCGCCGATTCGGTCATAGCCGCGGCGCTCGACCAGCACGCGGAGCTGCGGGCGGCGCGCCTCGAGATGGAGGCGGGCGAGGCGGTGGCCAGCCTCGCGCGCCGCGAGCGCATCCCCAGCCCCGTCGCCTTGGCCGGCTACAAGCGCGAACGGGTCCCTGGCGACGGCTCGGCTGATGGCTTTGTGGCCGGGTTCTCCCTGCCGCTGCCGCTCTGGAACCGGCGGGGCGGCGCTGTCCAGGCCGCCGAAGCCGAAACGCGCCGGCAAGTTGCCGAGGTGGAGGTGCTCCGCCGCCGAATCGTCCGGGAAACCCGCGAAGCCTATGAGGCTGTCCGGCATATGGACGAGCAGGTGGAGGTCCTCCGCATCCAGCTCGGAGACGAGGCGCAGGCTGCACTCGGCGCGGCGGAGGCCGCCTATGCCGAAGGCGAGATCACGCTCGTGGAATGGCTCGATACCGTACGAGCGTACCAGGAGGCCGAAGCGGCGTATGCCAGCGTGCTCGCGGAATCCTTCGTCCAGCGCGCGGCGCTCGAGCGCGTGCTCGGCGTGGCCCTGATCCGATAAGCCCAGAATCGTGGAGGAATATCCCATGTGCAACGCAACGAGATACGGGCTGCTCGCGCTGGCGTGCATTAGCGTCGTGCTCGCCGGCTGCGGCGGCGCGGGCGGCGTGCAGCGCGACACGGGCGAGGCGGGTGACGGCGAGCCGGCCGGCGGCGCGATCACGCTCTGGACGGACTCGACGGAGCTGTTCATGGAGCACCCCGCGCTCATCGTCGGTCAGGCGGGAACCTTCGCGGTCCACCTGACGGACCTCACGGACGCTTCGCCGTTGGTTTCGGGCCGCGTCACGATGCGCTTCACCCCGCGTGACGGCGGCGAGGCCGTGATCGCGGTGCAGGACACGCCTCGTGCCCCAGGCATCTACGGGCCGGCGCCCACGTTCCAGCGCCCCGGTGTCTACGACCTGGCGATCGAGGTGGAGAGCCCTCAGGCACGCGACGTGATCCGTGTCGAAAGCCTTCGCGTGTATGCGAGCGCGGACGAAGCGCCAAGCGAAGAGGCAGGAGAGGAGGGTGGGATCGCGTTCTTGAAGGAACAGCAGTGGAAGACGTCCGGCTTCCGCACCGAGTTCGCACGACACGGCACGGTGAGCGAATCGTTTCAGGTCACGGGCGAGGTGGTCCCGGCGGCGGGACGATACGCCATCGTCGCCGCTCCGATCGGCGGCCTCGTCGAAACGAGCGGCGTCGCACGGTCCCCCGCGCCGGGGCAAGCGGTTCGCCAAGGTGCGACGCTCGCCGTGATCACTCCGACGTTGGGCGACGCGGGCGGCGGCAGCGTGTTCGCGGCCGCGCGCCGCGAGCTGCGCGAGGCGGAGGACGAGCATGCGCGCGCGAAGCGGCTCCTCGAGGTCGAGGCCATTCCGGCCCGCAGGCTTCACGAAGCGGAAATTCGGCTCGACGCGGCGCGCGAAGCGTTGGCGGGTCTGGACCCGGAGGCTGTGTCGGCGGGCGGGCGGCTCGCCGTCTCGTCGCCCATCGCGGGCGTCATCGCCACACGAGACATCACACCGGGCGCGCGCGTCGAGGCCGGCCAGCCGCTCTTCTCGGTCGTTGATCCCTCCGTGGTCTGGCTGAAGGTGAATGTGCCGGCGGCGCAGGCGCCGCTCGTCGGCTCGACATCGGCGGCCTCGTTCCGGCTGGGCAACCTCGAGCGCATGTACGAGTCCCGCCGAGTCATCTCGGTCGGCAGCATAGTGGACGCGGCGTCGCGCACGGTGCCCGTCATTTACGAGGTCGCCAACCCGGACGGCACGATCAGGATCGGTTCGGTGGCGACGGTCTCGATCCACACCGGCCAGCCGATCGATGGCGTGGTCGTTCCCAACCCGGCGATCCTCGAGGAAGATGGAGGGCCGGTCGCGTATGTGCAGCTCGACGGGGAGACGTTCGAGCGGCGCGAGCTGCAGGTCGGTGGCACGGAGAGCGGGCTGACACTTGTGCTCTCCGGAATCCGTGACGGCGAGCGCGTGGTCACCGGCTCAGCCTACCAGGTTCGCCTCGCATCGCTATCGACGGCGGTGCCCGCGCACGGCCACGAGCACTGAGCGGATACTCGGTTCCGGGTTCCGGGTTGCGGGTTCCGGGTTTACGCCGCCGCCACCCGGATGTCACCGATTGCTGCAGCCGCGCGAGCGGCAAGAACAACGAATAGGACGATCATGCTGAACAGGCTCATTGCGGCATCGCTCCGCAACCGATTCCTCGTCCTCGCGCTCGCCGCGCTGCTCCTCGTTGCCGGCGCCTACACGGCGTACCGCATGCCCGTCGACGTCTTCCCCGACCTCACCGCTCCGACGGTCACGGTGCTGACCGAGGCGCACGGCATGGCGCCGGAAGAGGTGGAGTCGCTCGTCTCGTTCCCGATCGAGACAGCCGTCAACGGCGCAACTGGTGTACGCCGCGTCCGATCCTCGACGGCCCAGGGCATCAGCGTGGTGTGGGTCGAGTTCGACTGGGGAACCGACATCTTCCGTGCCCGCCAGATCGTGACGGAGAAGCTCCAGACCGTCGGCGCGCAGCTACCCACCGGCGTCGCTCCACCCGTGCTCGCGCCCGTCTCGTCGGTCATGGGCGAGATCATGATGATCGGACTCTCCGGGCCGCAGCCGGCGATGGAGCTGCGCAGCGTGGCCGACTGGACGATCCGCCGCCGTCTGCTCGCCGTGCCGGGCGTGGCACAGGTCATCCCGATCGGCGGCGAGGTCAAGCAGTACCAGGTGCTGGCGGACCCGGCGCGCATGCTCGCGACCGGTGTGACGCTCGCGGAGGTCGTCGAGGCCGCGCGCGGCTCGAACGCCAACGCGTCCGGGGGTGTGTTCATGAGTCGCGGCCAGGAATACGTGATTCGCGGGCTCGGCCGCGTGCATAGCGTCGAGGAGATCGCCAACACCGTCGTCGCCGTGCGCGGCGGCGTGCCGGTTCTGCTCGGCCAGGTGGCCGATGTCGTCATCGGGCCCGCGCCTCGTTTCGGCGCCGGCTCGGTCGACGCGGAGCCCGCGGTGGTGCTCGCGGTGCAGAAACAGCCGGGTGAGAACACGCTCGAGCTGACCGAGCGGATCACGGCGGAGCTGGCGAGCATCCAGCCGACGCTGCCTGACGGCATGAACGTGCACACCGAGCTGTTCCGCCAGGCGGACTTCATCTCGGTGGCCGTCGAGAACGTGATCGAGGCGCTGCGAGACGGTGCGCTGCTCGTGATCATCATCCTCATCCTCTTCCTCTGGAACATGCGGGCGACGGCGATCTCCGTGCTGGCGATCCCGCTCTCGCTCGTGGTCGCGATCTTCGCTATGGAGCTCCTGGGCATCACGATTAACACGATGAGCCTGGGCGGCATGGCCATCGCCGTCGGCGCGCTCGTCGATGACGCGATCATCGACGTCGAGAACGTGTTCCGTCGCCTGAAGCTGACCCGCCACCGGCCCGCCGCCGAGCGGCGTCCCGCGCTCCGCGTCATCTACGACGCATCGCGCGAGATCCGGGCGTCCATCGTGAACGCGACGTTCATCATCATCGTCGTCTTCCTGCCGCTCTTCTTTCTCGGCGGCGTCGAGGGACGGCTGCTCCGGCCGCTCGGCATCGCATACGTCGTGGCGATCCTCGCCTCGCTCGTAGTCGCCGTCACGGTCACGCCCGTGCTCTGCTACTTCCTGCTGCGGCGTTCCCGTGCGCTCGAGCGCGAGGGCGACACCTGGCTCGTGAGCTGGCTCAAAGCGCGCTACCGGCCCGTCCTTGAGCGGGTGCTGCGCCGGCCTCGCCGCGTGCTCGCGGGCGCTGCACTCTCGCTCGGAGCTGCCGTGGCGATCGTGCCGTTCCTCGGCACCGCGTTCCTGCCGGAGTTCAACGAGGGCGCGCTGACCGTATCAGTGGTGACAGTTCCCGGGACATCGCTCGACGAAGCGGACGCGATCGGACGGAGGGTCGAGGACATCTTGCTCGCGCACCCCGCCGTGCGGAACACCGACCGCCGTCAGGGCCGCGCCGAGCTGGACGAGCACGCGCAGGGCGTGAACGCCGCGGAGATCGACGTCACGCTCGAAGAAGGCATCGACAAGGAAGGAACGCTCGAGGAGCTACGCGAGCAGTTCACGGTGATCCCGGGAACCAACGTCACGATCGGCCAGCCGATCGGCCACCGCATCGATCACATGCTCTCGGGCACGCGCGCGAACATCGCGATCAAGATATTCGGGCCGGACCTGTACGAGCTGCGGCAGATCGGCACGCGCGTGCGCGATGCGATCCAGGACGTGCCCGGGCTGGCCGACCTGCAGCTCGAGCAGCAGGCCGATGTGCCGCAGCTGCGCATCACACCCAACCGCGCCGCCATGGCGCGCTACGGCATGACGGTCGGCGAGCTGGCCGAGGC
>JBOHRM010001025.1:0-5148 GCA_050732715.1 Longimicrobiales bacterium | reverse complement strand
CCCATCGGCCCCAATCCTTTACGAGTGGCAACGCTTTGCTCGATCGTTCCCGCACGCGAACGGACGCCTGCCTCGCGATCACCTCGAAGGTATGACCGAGGTAGGAATCCAGTCGCGGTATCACGACGTCGCGCCAGACGGTCCCAGCAGCGTCGCCGTGTACGAGCGCATTTCGGTACGGTAGCACGAGGCCGTGATAGAAACGCACCGCAGGGTCAGCGATGACGTAGCGATAGGGCTGATTCGCGGCAGCGTCGAAGTTGCGAGTGGGCGCGATGTAGTCCAGCTCGATCAGCGTATCAAGCCGGGATCGGAATGTCGCATCCGCCGCCATGCCGACGGCCTGGGCGATCGCGTTGCGATCGGTATGTCCCGCCGCGATCGCAGCCACGATCGCCCGATGCTGGGCGGGCTCGACCAGCCCGCTTTCCTGCTCGATCGCAGTCTCCAGCTGGAGTCGCACAGGTCCGTCTGGCGCGAGAACGGTACGCGTCACGTTCTGCGCTAGCGTTCGCCTCGAATCAATCGTCGCAAGATATCGAGGCGTGCCGCCGTAGATACCGTAGTAGCGCACCCGATCGCGAAGATCGCCCGCCTGGGTCATGATGCCCGCGTCCATGTAGTCGAACGGCTTGAGATGCGCCTGCCAGTCGAACCGACCATACAGCGGGCGGGCGCCAGTGTTCAGCGTGCTCATGATGCCGACCACGGAGCCGCAGAGAATGAGCACGAGCGCCCGGCGAGCGCCGGCGCCATAGATGTAACCTTCCCACGCCGCGTTCAGCTCCGAATCAACCGCATCGCCGTCGTCCCCCCGCAGGTATTGATATTCGTCCAGCACGATGACCAGCGCACGATCTCCGCCGAGCTCGAGCAGTCGGCGGAAGACCGTCCGCCACGTGGGATAGTCCTCGGCCCGGATGTCCTCGCCCGACCACTCCGCCACCGCACGGATCAGCTCGGTTCGGTTGAACGCCGACGTCGTCTCCGAAGCCGTGAAGAAGAACACGCGCTCCCGCGGCCACGCGTGCCTGAGCAGATACGTCTTGCCTACGCGCCGCCGACCGTACAACAGGCCGAGCGCCGGCCGATCGAGATCAGCCAGCTCTCGCAGCGCTACCCATTCGCCATCACGGTCGACGAGTTCGGCTGGCCCTCGCATAGCCTCCTCTGCGATACTTTCGCATGCAAAATAACTGCATGCGAAAAAATCGCAAGCGCTCCACGATTTTTCAGGAAGATCGCGGGAGGGTCGAGCTGGCGGGGCGCCGCGCGGGCTCGGCGCTCCGCGTCCATGAGGCGCTCAAGGCACGACCGATTCTTACCCTACCCGCGATCCGCGGCGCGACCGGGCTTTCGTTTCCGGCAGTCTCGTCCGGAATGGAGGTGCTTGTGAGCACAGGCATTGCCCGCGAGCTGACGGGTAGGCGCCGGAATCGGGTGTTCGTCTATGACCGCTACTTGGCGATCCTCAACGAGGGAACCGAGGTGTCGGAGGCGACCCACGCGCACACGGCTCCGGGTGAACGCCCACGGAGCTAGTGGTGTCATCGAGCTCCCACGCTGCGCCGCGGCGCGCGCCACCGCTCGTCGGGTCACGAGCTACGTCTCACGGGATCGTCGTGAGCCGTTGGAACCCGGCGCGCGCTTTCTCTACCAGAGGCAAGAGCTCGGGCACGGGCATGTCATGACGTTCGATGAACCGACTATAGTACGAGCGTGCCCGAACCGTTTGACCTTGCGCCTCTGCGATCTCCGCCCGATCGACGAGACCGATCGATCCGAACGTCACGTTCATAGGGGTTGGCCACTCTGTCCGGGTGGCCTCGGCGAACGCGAGCAGGCGGGCGGCCTCGTGGTCCCCGTCAGTCTCACGCAGCCACCGGGCAGCGACGAGCCGGTTGACCGGGACCAGGAACGGATAGCGGGCGTCCAGCGGCGGCGGTCTGCCCAGGTTCGTATTGTCCTCCTCGAGTCGGGCGAGCTCGCGGGCCGCACCCGCCCGATCACCCGCCGCATCCCTAGCGAATGCGGCAAGTGATTCTTGCAGCGCCTCGGCAAAGATCGCAGAACTCCCGCTCAACATGTCTCGCGCTCGGGCGAGTCCAACGGAGTCCTCCCGAACATATGCCAGGATTCCGTCCAGCCAGGCGAGCCGCGCGGCATTCAGATCGCGCCATCGGCTCGAGGATACGGGCCTTCTGCGCACCGCCTCGTCCACGGGGCTCACGCCCAGGACGGCTCCCGTGACCGCCAACGCGTAGGCATCCAGCGTGGTCATCGGCTCGGGCCAGGCGTTGGCGGCACGGTCGATCGCGATCAGCGCCGAGTCCCACGCCCCGCGAGAAACCCACGCATACGCGTTGCCCAACCGTAACGCGGCAATCACTTGGGCCCGCTGCTCTCGGGCGAGAATGGCGGCATTCAGCCCCAGCTGGACGGACGGGACGCCGACCCCGGTCGCGAGGGAGGTCACGAGGTGGTGTGGTTCCGACAGGATCCAGTCGACGACGCGCTCGAGACTATCGGGCGACGGTAGCCCGAAACGCTCGAGGTCGAATACGAACCTCGCCCTGCGCCGCTCGACACTACGGAATTCCACGCCCGCCGTCGTCCGCTCGAGCGCGTCCAGGGCACGAGCGGTCGCGGCCGTATCTCGTTGACCAGATACTACCCAGCTCAGTTTTTCCCAGGCGGGCGAGAAGTCCGGATTCAGCTCGACCGTACGCTCGAGCGCGTTGCGGGCGTCCTCGTAAGTCGTGCCCAGATAGGGTGCACGGTGTACGAGAACGTTTGCGTAGGCGTACCAAGCCGGCCAGTAGGAGTCGAACTGAGCTGCGGCCCGGCGCAGCAGGCGATGCCCATTCCTCAGAGTATCGGCCGTCCAACCTTCAATCAGGATCCGGTCCTGTGGAAGAAATTCGTGTCGATGCTCGACGACCCGGCGGATTCGCGCCGTGTCTGCGGGGCCGACGTCATAGAATGCCAGCGCATAGAGCGATCGCCAGTGCGCGAACCAGAAGGTCGTGTCGGCGGCGAAAGCACGATCGAACGCGTTGACTGCCCGCGGCATGTCGCCCCGCGCCATGAGCGCCTCCCCCTCGAGATAGGCGCGGAGTGCCGCGACCGATCTCACGGTTTGGATCGCACCAAGGCTCGGTGACGTCACCGGCCGGTCCCCCCACAGCGAACGCAAGAGCGCGAGCGCGACAGAGTCGGTCAGTGCCGCGAGATCAGCCGGATCACCGGTCGTCGTGGCGCGCGCGACGATCCCGGACTCCGCCACGTCATACAGTCTCGCCTCCACGCGGACGGCGGCGCCCAACCGCGTCAGCATACCAACGAGAGACCAGCCGGCACCCACCGCGCTCGCCAACCTGATGCCACGGTCGCGCGGCGAGCCCGTGACCGCGGCCGTCGCGTGCGCCAAGACGACGCGGGGATCCACCGTGCGGAGATCTTCGATCTCGTCAAGCGCCATGGCGACCGTGACGGCGAGCTCGCGGCCGAGCTGCTCGAGCGCGGAATCCGACGTGACCGGCGTGAATGGGGAGACGGCGAGGGTCAGCGCGTCGCCGGCTGGCGCCCCCGATCCATCGCCGCCAAGCTGCACGATTCGCTCAGCGATCACGCCGGCCGCCACGAGCAGGCCAACGAGCCCGAGTAATCCCACGACGGACACGCGTCGGCGGACGTCGTCTATGCGGCGTCGCGCCGCCCGCCACCGAACCGGCTCGATACGCTTCGCCGGGCCGACGGTCAGGGACGGAGTCACCGCGTCCGCGTGGCTCAGCTCGGCCCGGAGTGCACTCGCGCTCGAGTACCGCGCGGCCGGTTCCTTCCGCAGGCAGCGCTCGACCACCCGCGCGAGCGCTTGGGGCGCCTCAGGTCGAAGCCGTCGGAGCGGCTGGGGTTCATCGTGCCGGATCGCGTGGAGCAGGACTGCGTCACTATCGGCCCCGAACGGCCGCACGCCGGCCAGCATCTCGTACAGGACCACGCCCAACGACCAGACATCGCTGCGCCCATCGACCAGTCGACCGTAGCTCTGTTCGGGACTCATGTAGGCGATCGAGCCGAGCCGCGCGCCTTGCCGGGTCAGCTCGACGTCACTGCTCTTCGCCACGCCGAAGTCCAGGATCCTCGCGCCGTCCGTCGTCAGAAGGATGTTCGATGGCTTGATGTCGCGGTGGACGATGCCCGCCGCGTGGGCCGCGACCAGCCCTTCCGCCACCTGCGCCGCTAGCACACAGGCCTCCGGCACGGCGAGCGGCCCGCGCGCAATGCGCTCGCGCAGCGTCTCGCCCTCGTAGTAGCCCATGACGATGAACGGCCGCCCGTCGCCGGCTTCACCGATGTCGTGAACCGCGGCGATCCGCGGATGGTCGAGCGCCGACGCGGCCCGGGCCTCCGTGCGGAAACGTGCGATCGTGTCCGCATCCGCCGCCACGTGCGGCGCGAGGAACTTGAGCGCAACCAGCCGGTCGAGCTTCCGGTCTTTCGCTAGGAATACAACGCCCATGCCGCCCGTGCCCAGACGCCGCACCAGCTCGTAGCGATCGAGCACCACGTCTTCGTCGGGCCGCTCGAGCAGAGGCGCGCCGAGCTCGACGGCCGGACGGTCGAGAACGGTACCCTCCGCCCGCTCGCTCGAGCGCAGCAACCTCACGACATCGCGACGCAGAGCGGCGTCCCCACCGCAGGCTTCGCGCACGAACGCGTCGCGGTCGGCGGGCGACAGGTCGAGTGCGCCGTCGAGCACGCGACCGACGCGCGCCCACACGTCCCGCCTCATCACGGCAGGGTTTCCTGGGCATCGGGCACGGGCAAAGTGCACCACACGAGAGGGAGCAATCGGTCCCCAGCGGCGCGATCGCCGGCCGCACCCTCGATCGGGACTGAAGTAGTACGTTCCGGCAAGCTGCCACTCCGGAGAATGACCCGGCCGTGCATGGGTTCGGGCGAACGACTGTCGCGAAGCGTGACGCTCTCTGATCAATGCTATCCGTCAGGTGCGCGCCTGCACAAGAATCTCTCGGCCCGCGATCACGCTTCTCGATCCTGTCCAGCACGACTTGGCAACTCTCTGTGGCCTGGGCTCGAACGACGCCGCGCCGCTTGTGCCGTGGGCGCCGCCCCGGAAGGGCG
>JBOHRM010001024.1:0-3561 GCA_050732715.1 Longimicrobiales bacterium | reverse complement strand
GGGCGCGCGCGCCGCGCTAGAGCGGCTCGGGGCTGCTCCCGCCGCAACCGTCCTCGTCGGGGACAGCGACGAGGACGTCCTGCTCGGGGCCGCGCTCGGCGCACGCATCATCCGTGTAACGCGCGGCCACGCCGCGCGCACCTCCGGTCCGGCGGTCGTCGTGACGAGCTTGGACGCTGCCCTCGCCACGCTCGAGCGCGGATGACCGACGAGGCCGCTCGGCTGCGCGACGCAGCGCGGACGTTCAGCACATGGGAGGGGCTGAACGCGCAGCTCGACGACTTCTGCATGCGATCGCTCGACCCCCACCTCCGTCCGGGAAGCGTCCTCGAGCTCGGGAGTGCCGACGGCCGCATGACAGCGCTGCTCGTCGAGCGCTTCGGGGACGTCTCCATCGTTGAGGGCATGCCGGACTACGTCGACCAGGTGCGTGCTCGGTTCCCCCAGGTGACCTCGTATGCCTCGCTCTTCGAGGATTTCGAGCCGCCTCGACGCTACGACAACGTGCTCGCCGCGCACGTCCTCGAGCACGTCCAGGATCCAGTCGCGATCCTGCGCCGCATCGCGACCTGGCTCGCGCCGGAAGGGCGCGTCCACGTCGTCGTCCCGAACGCGCTCTCCCTCCACCGGCTTGTCGGGGTACGGCTCGGGCTGCTCGGCTCACCGACGGAGCTGCATGCCGACGACCGCCGGATCGGACACCGGCGCGTTTACACGCCCGAGGCCCTCGAGGCTGATCTGAGCGCGGCCGGCCTGAGGGCGCTCGCACGCGGCGGCATCTTCCTCAAGCCGCTGAGCAACGCGCAGATCGAGTCACAGTGGTCGCGCGCGCTGGTCGAGGGCTACTACGAGGTCGGGAAGCAGTTCCCGCGCCACACGGCTGAGATCTACGTTGTGTGCGAGCGGTAGGACTCTCCGTGATCCACGCACGACCTATACGTTGCGTCCTCCTCGGCCCAACGCGAGACTGAAGCTCGTGAGGCTGAGCGCTAGAAGCGCCGCGTATGGCGACCCGTTCCGATTCGCGCTCGCCTTCGGCTTCGCCGCGGCCGCGGCCGCCGGCACCAAGGCACTCTTGCTACCTGTCGTGCTGTATGTCCCCACATGTCCGTGCCCGGCGTTCATCTATTCGAATGTGCCCGGCCTGCCTGTCCTCACGCTGGCGGCCGGGCTCGGGGTCGCCATGGTCTGGCCCCAGGGCGCAGCGCCGTGGATCCTCCGCGCATGGCGCGGTCTCGTCTTGGGCCTGGCGGGTGCGCTCGCTGCTGGTCTCGTGGTGGCGGCCACGATCCCATTTCACGACGCGTACTTCGCGACCGTCTATCGCGTCTACGCGCTCGCGTTCCTCGCGATCGTCACCGGCGCGGTGGCCGGCGCGTCGCACTTCCAGCTCCGGGCACGAGCCGATTCCGGCACGGACCTACTCGCGCTGCCGATGCTCGCCGTGCTGGTGGTCTCGGCGGTCGCCCTCGCGCCGGGCGATAGGCTCGTCTCGCTCGCGGCGATTGCCGGACTCGTCGCAGGGATCGGTGCGGCGGAGCTCGTCGTGCGCGGCCGAGCCCGTCTGCCCCATGTCGGTCCTGTGCCGGCACTCGCCGCGATCGTTGCGGCAGCTTTCGTCATCCGCCTCGCGTTCGGCCTCCAGGTCCTCGCGCGGAACGGTCCGGGCATGGCATTCGCGATCGGGTCGGATGATGGAGACGCGTACTACAAGCTCGCGACGGCCTTCGCCGCGGACCCGTCAGCGCTGGGAACCATCTTGCGCGAAGCGGCCTTTCCGCCGCTCTACGCGGTGTTCGTCGGCGGGGTCTTCGGGCTCACAGGCGAGAGCATTGCGGCTCTAATCTTGGTCCAAGCGGCCACAGCCGCTTGGGCGACCTACGTCGTATACAAGTTGGCGACGCCGATCGCGGGCGTCGCATCCGCGCTCGTCGCGGCGGTCCTCTTCGCAACCGCGGTCGACCTCGCCCACAGCCAGGCGATGATGACAGCGGAGGCGATCCTCATCCCGCTCCTGCTTACCGCCATGTGGTGCTATGCGCGCTACCACTCGTCAGACCGCCTCAGCTTCCTGATCGTCGGATCTATCGCCCTTGGCGCCGCATTTGTGACCCGGAACCTCGCCGGCCTCCTCGTGATCGCCGTGCTCGGCTGGCTCTTCGTGAATGGCCGGTCGCGGCCCGCGCGGATGGTCCGCGATGTCGCAGTCGTCTTGCTCGTGGTCATCCTTTTCACCGTGCCGACGGCTGTCGCGACGGCCGCGAGCAGCAGCGGTCTCCGTGTCACGAATCAGCTCGCGGACACAGCGTTCAACACGCCGGTCGACGGCGTCGCGATCGACAACCGGTTCCTCGTCGCGCGTGGGATCCATCCGACCAGCGACCCGGTAGGGAGCCTCGGTCGCGCCCTCGCCGACCCGCTGCCGGTGGCCAACTTCTACGCAACCGCGGTCGTGAACCGGCTGAGCGCTCTCTTCTTCTTCGCAAGCCCAGGGTCGTTCGATCCATTGTTCATCGTGAATCCGGTGCTCTACGCGAACCCATTCGGCCATCTCGCGGAGCTTCTGTTTCTTGCCGCGCTGATCGGCGGTTGCGTCGCGCTGGTCGTGCGCCGTCCTCATCTACGCCGCCCGGAGATCGGCCTCCTAGCGGCGTTCGCGATCCTCTACATCGCGGCCTTCACGCTCCTATTCGTCCCATCGCACCCGTTTCGCTACCGCTTGCCCGTGACGCCGATCTTGCAGATCGCGGAGGCCGGGCTGCTCGTCGCGATGGCACGTTCCGCGGTTGGGCTCTGGCGCGCGGACCGCACCGCCACCAGAGTGCTGTCGAGCCCGGCCCGGACCAGCGCCTCGACGCTGAAGTAGATCATCGGCCGGTCGTAGGCGCGCAGAAGGTGATTGTTCGTGATGCGCGTGAGCGGGTACAGGCGCGAGCCCGAGCCACCGGCGAGGATCACGCCGCGCAGGTGCTTACCCCAGTTCCCGCGCGATCGCACGGCGGTACCACGTCGTCGTGAGGCGGAGCCCCGTCGCGAGGCTTGTTGTCGGCGTCCACCTAAGTTCGCACCGTGTCTTGCGCAGGTCGGGCCTCCGCCGGTGGATGTCCTGCTGCCTGCCCGGAACGTGCACAACGCGCGACCGACTCGCGGCGGCACGGACCGCCAGGCGCGCGAAGTCGAGCACGCGGATCTCGTCGTCGCGTCCGATGTTGTACACCTCGCCGGGCCTGCCGCGCTCCATTGCGGCGATGAGACCTCCGACCGTGTCGCGGACATAGCACAGGCTGCGGGTCTGTCTCCCGTCGCCATGCACCGGGATCGGTTCACCGCGAAGCGCGGCGGCGATGAAGGTCGAGGGCATGCGGCCGTCGTCGATCGCCATGCGCGGTCCGTACGTGTTGAAGCTGCGCGCAATGCGCGCGTCGACGGCCCTCTCGCGCACATAAGCCACTACCAGCGCCTCCGCGAACCGCTTGCCCTCGTCGTACGCGGAACGCGGTCCTATAGGATCCACGTTGCCCCAGTACGACTCAGCCTGCGGGTGCTCGAGCGGGTCGCCGT
>JBOHRM010001023.1:0-2982 GCA_050732715.1 Longimicrobiales bacterium | reverse complement strand
GTTCGACACCGTGGTCGTGCTCGGGATCGGGGGATCGGCGCTCGGCACGACCGCGCTGCGCGGCGCGCTGCGGCCGCCGTACTGGAACGAGCTGGACGGGGAGGCGCGCGAGTACTACCCGCGGCTGTACGTGCTCGACAACATCGACCCATCCACGATCGCGCCGCTCTTTGCGCGGCTCGATCTCGGGCGCACGCTGTTCAACGTCGTGAGCAAGTCCGGCTCGACCGCGGAGACGATGGCGCAGTTTCTCATTGTGCGCGAACGGCTGCGTGCCGAGCTGGACGACGACGATGGGTACCGCCGCCACCTGCTCTTCACGACGGATCCACGTGAGGGCGTGCTGCGCCGCATCGCCGACGAGGAGTCGATCGCGACGCTCCCCGTGCCGCCGGGTGTGGGCGGCCGCTTCAGCGTGTTCTCCGCGGTCGGGCTGCTCCCCGCCGCCCTGGTCGGCATCGATATCGACGCATTGCTCGCGGGCGCCGCGGCGATGGACGAACGCTGCCGCACGCCGGAGCTCGAGCAGAACCCCGCCGCGCTGTTCGCCGTGCTCGAGCACCTCGCGCACACAACGCGCGGCGCCGGGACACACGTGATGATGGCGTACAGCGATCGGCTCGACGGCGCCTCCGATTGGTTCCGCCAGATCTGGGCGGAGAGCCTCGGCAAACGTGTGTCGCTCGATGGCCGGACCGTGTTCACTGGTCCCACGCCGATCCGCGCGCTCGGCGCGACCGACCAGCACTCGCAGGTCCAGCTCTACATCGAGGGCCCGTTCGACAAGACGATCACGTTCCTGGCGACGCGCGAGCCCGCCATCGACGTGCCGATCCCGGCCACGTACCCGCACATCGATCAGCTGGCATACCTCGGTGGCCGCACGCTCGGCGAGCTGCTCGACGCCGAACGCGTTGCCACCACGGCCGCGCTCGCCGCCGAGGGCCGCATGAACATGACGATCGAGCTGCCACGCACCGACGCGTTCGGCGTCGGCCAGCTGCTCATGATGCTGGCGATCGCCACCGTCTATGCCGGCGCCCTGTACGAGGTGAACCCGCTCGACCAGCCAGGCGTCGAGCTCGGCAAGCGACTCACGTACGGCCTCATGGGTCGATCCGGTTTCCAAGCCCCGCCACCTGGTAATCCCGACCCGCGTCGCGTGAGTCGGTGAGCCCCGCCCCTCGGTTCCGGGTTCCGAGTTCCGAGTTCCGAGTTGGGCGCGGGGTCGAACCCGGAACCCGGAACCCGAAACTCGGAACCCAAAGGAACAGAACCTGCATCCGGGGCAACGCAAAGGATACAGTGTGCCCCCGGAGTCCCAGATCCCATGCTGAGCGCTGAGACGCAAGAGCGGCCGCCGCGGCGAGGAGCATCACGCCGTGAGCTCGAGGCCGGCCGGCTCGATCTGATCCGCCGCATCGCGGGAGATCTCGCCCACGAGATCAACAACCCGCTCCACGCCTCGATCATCAATCTCGAGGTGCTGAGAAAGCGCGTCGCGCGCGGGAGTGCGGATGAAGCCGGCGAGCGTGCCGACGTCATCGAGGCCGAGATCCGCCGAGTCCACGGCATGATCGATCAGCTGCTGAGGCTGCTGCGGCCGGACGCCGACACGGGCCAGCCGGTGGACCCGGACGAGGTCGTACGTGAGATCGCGCCGCTGCTCGAGCTGCGTGCCCGGCTGGTCGGCGTCACGTTCGCCTACCAGGCGCAGGGCATTGCTCAACGCGTCGACATCGACCGGGACGCGTTGCGTTTCGCCTTGCTCCATCTCACCGAGCCTCTGCTCGAGGCGCTCCGCGTGACCGGCGGCGGCCTCGAGATCGCGACCGACGAGGCGCCGCAAGCGGTGCGCATCCGCATCGTCGCCCGCCCGCAAGCCGCCGCCGTCGCGGCGTGGAGCGATGCCGCCGAACCGCGGGATCGGCATTCGGGTACTTCTCTCCCGTGGGATCGGTTCGACGCTGCGGTCGATTCGGCGGCGGAGCTGGTGCGTCATTCCGGCGGCCAGATCGTGCGCAGTGCCCCGGACGCATCCTCAGCCGCCGAGCTCACCGTGCTGCTCCCCGGGCAACCCGAAACCCGCAACCCTACTCAGGAATCCAGGACGTAGGAATTGACTGCTGAACACGGATCCGCTAAGTGCTAGGCTCTAGGTCGTCCTAGGTCCTACGTCCTAGCTTCTTCTACTATGAGTGTGCCCAAGCTGCTCATCGCGGATGATGAACGTCCCATCGTCGAAGGCCTCCAGATGCTGCTCGTCGAGGAGGGTTACGACGTCGAGACCGCGACCGACGGGTTGAAGGCGTGGGAGAAGGTCAGCGGCGGCGAGTACGGCCTCGTGCTGGCCGATCTCAAGATGCCGAAGCTGGACGGGCTCGAGCTGTTCGCGCGCATGCGCGAGCAGGGCATCGACAGCGAGCTGATCATCATCACGGGTAAAGGCACGGTCGACACGGCGGTCGAGGCGATGCGCAGCGGCGCCTACGACTACCTGACCAAGCCGCTCGAGATCGATCGGCTCAAGGCGCTGATCCCGAAGGCGCTCGAGAAGTACCAGGTCAAGACGGCGAACAAGCACCTGCGTCAGCGGCTCGAGAGCCTGACGCGGTACGGCGACATGCTCGGCCACTCCGAGGAGATGCTGCACATCTACGGCATCATCGAGGCGGTCGCGCCGTCGACCGCGAGCGTGCTGATCGCGGGCGAAAGCGGCACCGGCAAGGAGCTGGTCGCGCGCGCGATCCACAACAAGTCGCCGCGCCGCCGCGGCCCGTTCGTCGCGCTGAACTGCGGCGCGTTCCCACGCGAGATCCTCGAGAACGAGATTTTCGGCCACGAGAAAGGCGCGTTCACCGGCGCGATCAACGAGAAGCCGGGCTCGTTCGAGCAAGCGCACGGCGGCACGTTGTTCCTCGACGAGGTCGCCGAGATGGAGCCGGACATCCAGGTCAAGTTCCTGCGCGGGCTCGAGCAGCA
>JBOHRM010001022.1:0-1269 GCA_050732715.1 Longimicrobiales bacterium | reverse complement strand
GTAAAGGACATTGCGCTCGGCGGGCCGTTTGCCAGCGTCTCTGATCAGGTGCACGATCTGGTCGAACGTCATGCCCTCGGGCGTGGTCGCACCCGCCTCGTGGTAGATGCGTTCGCGCCGGACCGTGCCTTCGAGGTCATCGACGCCGAAGTGCAAGGCGACCTGGCTGACTTTCGCCGTGTTCATGATCCAGTGCGTCTTGATGTGCTCGATGTTGTCGAGGTAGAGCCGGCCGATCGCGAGATTCTTGAGATCGTCGAATCCCGTCGTCGCCGTGCCCTGCCGGCCGAGCTCTTCACCAAGTTCGTTGTGGTCCGGGTGATAGGCAAGCGGGATGTACGCGAGGAAGCCGCCGGTCTCGTCCTGTAGCTCGCGCAGCATGCGCAGGTGCGCGACGCGGTCGGCGTTCGTCTCGACGTGGCCGTACAGCATGGTGCAGTTCGAGCGGATGCCGAGCCGGTGCGCGCGCCGGTGCACGTCCAGCCACTCGGCCGCCGCGAGCTTGCGCTTGGCGATTGTGGCGCGGACGCCCGCCGAGAAGACCTCGGCGCCGCCGCCCGGCATGGTGTCCAGGCCGACCGCCTGAAGCCGCAGCAGCACGTCCTCGATCTCGAGCTGCTCGAGGCGGGCGAGGTTCGCGACCTCGACTGCCGTGAGCGCCTTGACCTCGACGCCCGGGTGGCGCCGCTTCAAGCCGCCGATGAGCTCCTCGTAGTAGGACAGCCGCAGCTTCGGGTGCAGGCCGCCGACCACGTGGAACTCGCGGACCGGCGTGTCGCGCGCGAGCGCGGCCTCGGCGAACGCTTCATCCAACGTCATCGTGTAGGCGCCGTCCTCGTTCGGCCGGCGCGCGAACGAGCAGAACGTGCACGTCGCGCGCAGGATGCAGACGTTCGTGGGGTTGAGATGTTGATTCGCCGTGAGGAACACGCGGTCGCCATTCTTCGATCGGTTGACGTGATCGGCGAGCGCGCCGATCGCCAACAGGTCGGTGCTCTCGAAGAGTACGAGCGCGTCATCATCGGTCAGCCGTTCGCCCGCATAGACGCGTTCGGCGATTGGAGACAGACGCGGGTCGCTGAGCAACGACGGTTCCGGGTTCCGGGTTCCGAGTTCCGAGTTTGGTTTTGCTACGGCACCGGCGATCGCGGAGTCCCCTTTCGGGGCAGGGCTGCGGGGCAACCCGGAACCCGGAACCCGGAACCCGGAACCGCCACGAAGTGCGCTCATTGATCCTCCCATCGCCGCACCACCAGGCTGACATTGTGG
>JBOHRM010001021.1:0-8684 GCA_050732715.1 Longimicrobiales bacterium | reverse complement strand
GACCCGATGACCGTCCTCCGAGACGAGTGAGCCCGCCCCCGTCGCTATCGCCAATCGTCTCATCCCAACATTCTGATGCCCCCAAACGAGGTTTAAACTCCGCAGTCAGCGTCTTGTCCGCGCGTCTGCCGGTATCCGCGGGGTGGATTGATTCCGGCTTCGATGCGGCGCTATCGTTCGTCGGTGCGGATGCAGCCCGAAGAACGGGAGCGTCGAGATCGGGTGAGACGGTGGTGGACATGACGGCTGAGATCAGCGGAATCTCCTTCGAGGAGTTCCTGCACCGGTTCGACGGCAGACACGCAGAGTGGGTCGATGGGAAAGCCATCGTCATGAGTCCTGCATCCGATCGGCACCAGGATGTTGTCGGGTTTCTTGCGGGCTTGCTGCGGGTTTTCGTCGAGGCGAACGAACTTGGCGCCCTCCGGACCGCGCCTTTCCTCATGCGCATCACCCATGATTCACCCGGGCGCGAGCCGGACCTCCTGTTCGTGGCACGAGAGCACCAAATGCGGCTCAAGAGATCCCTGCTCGCGGGACCCGCCGATCTGGTGATCGAGATCATTAGCCCTGAGAGCCGAACGAAGGATCGACGCGAGAAGTTCTACGAGTACGAAGCGGGCGGCGTGACCGAGTACTGGCTCATCGACCCCGGCCGCGAGCAAGCCAATTTCTATTTCCTGGATGACGCAGGAACGTACCGGGCGGCCGGCATCGAGAACGGCGTGTTCCGGAGCCGCGTGCTGCGTGGCTTGTGGCTGCGGATCGATTGGCTCTGGCAGGATCCGCTGCCGCCGCTGCTCGCTGTGCTCCGCGAGTGGAAGCTCGTCTAGTGACGGGACTAGCAGGCTCCAACTCGCAACCCGTTTCCACTCAGTCCTCAACGCCGCTGGGGCGGCACCGCCGAATCGATGAAATGTTTGGGCCGGTAAGGAATCCTCTCGCGAAGGCGCCAAGCTCGCCAAGGGTACGCTAAGATCGCTCAGTAACGATCTTCGCGTTCCCTTTGCGCACTTCGCGTCTTTGCGAGAGCATTCCTCCCACGCGCCGTGCCGTGAGCCATCGGGTTTCTAGTCAGTGTCCCCACGCGCCGTGGCGCGATCCATCATAGGAGAAAGGACGCGGCTCCAAGCCTCATAGTTTCTCAGGAGCGGATCCACGCTCGCTGAAACGGTTGCTCAGCCACCGGTGATCATTCCCTTCACCACTGCGGCGCCTCGTGGTGCGAACCGGAACGCGGCCTCGGCCGAAGCAGCGGGCGGCTGGTTGTAGGGCGAGGGAGGTTCTTCATTCGCCTCGACGATGTCTACCTGATAAACGAGGCCCGACCCCGGCGATACCTCCGCACACAGCGGGAACGTGGTGGAGGTGAAATAACAGTTCCAGAAATCCCACACGCCATCGCCGTCGGTGTCCTTCCCGGCCAGTATGATATAGTCGCCGGCCGGCACGTCGGTAATCTGCACGCCGAATCGTTCTCCTGATTCTCGTGGGGGTAGGAGTTGATAGGGAGGCGATGACGCTTGCGCGTCACAAGCTTCGGGGTCTTGCTCGTCTTCGATGCAGAATGCCACTTCGCCGTCCGTCAAATCAAAGCCGCTCGGACCGGTTACCCGCACCCGGAAATCGTTCTGGACGGGTCGCATGACGATCTCGACGTCGTCCGTCGAGGTGGTGAAATACTGACAGTCGGCTTCTCCGGCGGCGTTGCAGTTAGCCCCCATCACAACCGCCCATCGGGTCCCCGGAACGTCGCGCCCAGCCAGTATTCTCCCTGCACCAGATTCGTGAACTCGAACGGTGCCGTCGCCCCACCCGATTCGATCTCGAGCACGCGCGTGTTCGCAGACGAAAAGTCGCATGCCAGGAGCGGGTCGGGATCCGCATCGCCTCCGAAACATGCGGTTACCTCGGTCCCCGCGATGTCTACCCCTTCTGGTGTCGTCACCCTCCCACTGATCGTGAAGCCGTCGTCATCGTCCCCGTCATCGACGCCCGTGCTGGACTCACATCCCGAGATCAGCACAATGCCGAGAGCGAATACTGCCGTGCGCACCATGAAGACCTCCTCGAAACGGCTCGCGCGTCACGCAAGGTAAGCCGCGGCCGCATGGACCGACAATTCGATGCGTTCGGCTCGGCCGTGCGCGCGGCGCTCCGGTTCGATCCCCCGGGGACGCGCCAATGCGCCAGCGTTGACAAGTAGCTACTGGAAGCTACCTTAATTCCATGCGCGCGATCGGGCTCAAGGTCTTGAAGAACAAGCTCGCCGAGTACGTTCGGATCGCAGCGGCGGGTGAGACGGTGCTGGTGACGAATCGGGATCGCGTCGTCGCGGAGCTCGGCCCGCCGCGCCCGGGCCGGGCGGAGCTCCTTGCCGACGCGAGGCTGGCGGAGGCCGTGCGGTCAGGGTGGCTGAAGGCGCCGCTGCTGCCTTCGCGCGAGCCGCCGCCGCGGGCGCCGGTCGCGCCGCTGGCGGTGCTCCTCAGCGAGCTCGCGGCGGATCGAAGTGAGCGCTGATATGCCCGCGCGTGTGACTTATCTCGACACGTCCGTCGCGCTCGCGCACGTGCTCGCCGAGGACGAGCGTCCGCCGGACGAGCTCTGGACGCGGACGCTGGTTTCGAGTCGCCTGCTCGAGTACGAGATGTGGACGCGGATCCACCAGCGTGGCCTGACGGACTCGCACGAGGGCACGGTCCGCGCGGTTCTCGGGCGCATCGCGTTCCTCGACCTAATCCCGGAGGTGATCTCGCGAGCCGGCGAGCCGTTCCCGACGCCTCTGCGCACGCTCGATGCGCTGCACCTGGGCACGCTCGAGTTCGTCCGCGCACAAGGACTGGCCGTCGACCTCGCCGCATACGACGAGCGCATGTGCAAAGCCGCGAGCGCGATGCAGATTCCGCTCTATCCACTCTGACGGCGGGGAATCTGTGCCGCAGTTCCTGCCATCGGGCTCAAGATCGCTCGCCGCCGTGAGACCGTAAGAGTCGCGCCACAGCGTCGAGTCCACGTTTGGCCGCGATGTCGGCCGCGGTCGATCCCTGAACATTGCGACGAGCGGGATCGCCGCCGTTCTCGACGAGGAGCGACGCGATCTCGAGCGCGGCGGCGGCGTCATCCGGCAGCCACATGAGCGGCGTGTCGCCGCGCGGGCTCGTGACGCGCGCCAAATCGGGCTCATCACGCAGGACCTCACGTAGACGCTCGACCCGGCCGGTGTACGTAAGGGACCAAACGTTGCGGCTGTACCTGCCGAGCAGCTCGACCATCTGCCGTTGCTCCGCCCAGTTCGCCCAACCCAGCGGCGTCCCGTCGTAATTCGTCTCCCGGGGATCGATCTCCGCGCCGCGCTCGATGAGCAGGGTGGCACACCGCACGGCTCCGCTGGCGGCGGCGATGTGCAGTGCGCGCGTGCCGCCGTGCTCGGCGTCCTCGGTGTCGGGTGACCAACCGAGGTCGAGCAACATCTCGGCGACGTCCGCGCGATCCTTGTCGACGGCCGCGAACAGGGGACGGTGGTCGCGCAGGTACTCGGGGTGCTCGCCGAGGAGTGCGCGGACGCGTGCCCGGTCCATGTCGAGGCAAGCATCGATGAACACATCGATGCCTTCGAGGTGGAGTGGTGTTGGCGTGGCTCCATAACGCACGAGAAGGTCAGCCATCTCACTGTGTCCGCGATAGAGCGCGTCCTGGTAGAGTGTGCGTTTCGGGCGGCGCCAAAGTTCGCCGACGGGTGTGTTCGGCCCGGCGCCATGGCGCAGCATCCACTCGGCGAGTCGCAACAGGTTGCGATCGACCGCGGCGTCGAGCATGAAACGCGCACCGTGAACCCTGCGCTGGTCGTCGCCCAACGATGGCGCGCCGCGCATATCGAACATCGGCCACGTCGGGTCCTCCCAGTCCGCCTTGTGACCGCGCCGCAGGGAGTGCTCGTACATCAGGTCGAGCAGCCAGACGATGTCTTCATCGAGCAGGCGACGCGACGTGTTGTCGGCGAACACGTTGTAGAGCACCTGATTGTCGTGCGGGTCGGCGCCGTATTCGAGGAGGAGCCGGGTGAGCTCGGGCGCGGCCCGGTGCATCGACGCCAACTCCTCGCCTCGTCCGAGCACGCACGTCAGCGCGGTATAATGGATGTCGGCGTTGCCGCCGAGATAGAATGCGTTCGGGTCGGCGCCTTGGTCGAGCAGGAGGCGCAGGATCGCGGGTGCGCTCTCACTCGCCTCGGTCCCGAGCAGCCGCGCCGCGCACAGGTAAAGCACCGGCGGCCATGACCGCGGACCGCCGATCACCGATGCGGCGCTCGCGTCCTCGGCGAGGATCCGGCGGACCTCGTCGATGTCGCCGCAGGCGACGGCGGTATGGATGCCGGCGCGGGCGATCTCCGGATCGTGCTCGAGCAGCCGTCCCGCGGCGTGCATGCCTCGGTTCCGCTCCCCGCCGCTGACTCGCCAGTCGAGGCACGCCATACGCAGAAAGTCTGCGACGCGTTCAGCGAAGCTGATGTCGACGCGTGGACGCGGCGGCGGGCTCGATGCGTGAGCACCGAGAAGCTCGGCGATGCCGTGTTGGCCCTTCTCGTTCGCCAGCTCGACGAGCGTGCGGCCCTGCGAATCGCGCACGGAAAGATCGGCGCCCCGGTCGATCAGGACCCGCACGACCTCGAGCTTGCCGTTCGCGGCCGCGTAAGCGACCGGCGTCCACGCGGCGTCGAGCCAGGGGTGCGGGTTCTCACCGCCCGTCACGAGCTCGCCGAACGACCGGTTCAACGCGAGCGGGTCACGTGCGAGAACCTCCGGGATCCGCTCTATCCGGTCGAACGCGATCGCGTCGAAGATGTCGATCGCGCCGTCGAGGATGATGTCGCGAACGGCGTCGTGGCCGAAGTGAGCCGCCCACCCCGCCGGCGTGCCCCAGTATTTGTCCTCGCGGTCCGCGGGGTTCGCACCGTGCCGGAGAAGCACGCGGACGGTGTCGGCGTTGCCCGCGGAGGCCGCGGCGTGAAGCGGCGTGTACCCGTGCGTCGAGTCTACCGCGGTGCGCGGGTCGTCGCGGGTGTGCACGGAAGCGCCGGCGCGGATGAGTGTCTCGACCACGCGGCCGGTCGCGCTCTCGCTCGCGCGTAGGATCAGCTTGTCCCACCGGCCGCCGGGCCGCAGGCCGTCCGGGTCTTCGCGCAGCAGTCGCTCGATGTCATCCTCCCGGCCCAGCGCCACCGCGGCCGGCAGGCGGACGCGCGCGCCATAGTCGGTCAGCCGCTTCGCCATGTCGCGCTCACCGCGCAGCGCCGCATGATCGAGCGGCGTCAATCCCGCGGCGTCTGCCGTTTCCGTGTCGGCGCCGAGCTCGAGCAATGTGGTGAGCGACTCGGGACGTCTCTTGATGACGGCGAGGTGGAGGGGCCGGCGGCGGCGGTTCGTGCCGTCCATCGGCCGATCGAGGTCGGCGCGCGATCGGGCTACCAGCTCGCGGATGGCGTCGACATCGCCCATCGCGACGGCCGTGTGAATCGTGTGCTGCGCGCCGTGCTCCAGAAGGTAGTCTGCGACCTCCGGGTGGTACACGTACTCGAAGCACGTGGCCCACCCCAGCACGTTGAGATCGTGTGATGTGTCATCACCGACCGTGTCCGCGCGGTGTTCGACGAGCCGACGAACGATGCCGAGGTGTCCCTGCTCGGCGGCGAAGTGCAGCGGCATCGCATGGTCGCCATCCAGCCCGCGCCCCTCACCGCTTCGCGGATCGTTGTCGCGTAGGTTCGGATCGGCTCCCCGGGCGAGCAATGCTTCGACGGCGGCCTCGCTCGAACCGAAGACGGCTCTGTGCAGTGCGGTCCGGGCGCCGTTTCCAGCGCGTTCGTTCACGATGTCGGGGAACGCGTCGAGCAACGCGTTCAGCGTCGCCGTGTCGCCGCGGCCGGCCGCGTCCATCAGCGCCGGGATCGCTGCATCACGGGACAATGCCCGGGATTCGGTGCTGCGCCGTTCGAGCTCGTCCTTCAGCTCCGTCCAGCCGGAGAATCCGTACTCGAGCGCGAGCGCGTACTGCACGTCGCGCAGAGCGAGTTCCAGTGGAGGGTTGGGGTGGGCGCGCGCGAAACGTGCGCGGGCGTCAGGTTGGTTCTCGCGAAGCGACTTCAGCCACCGCTTCGCCTCCCTCTTGAGATTCTCGAGGGAGCTCCGAGGCGTGAGCTTCCTGCTCATGAAACCTTCCTCCATACGCGCCCGCAGTCCGCTGAGTACAGGCAGGAAGAAGGCTCGATATGTCCTTCGAACCGTATTGGGTGGGAGTCAGACCCCCTTGCCGCGGACAGGCGGCGCCCCAAGGCGCACAAGGAGAATTGTGAAGCAGGGCCCGATAGGTGTCAAGCCGGTCATTCGGGCTATTCGCTCCGGAGCGCCTCCGCGGGATCCGCCGCTGCCGCACGGCGCGCGGGCAGCCAACAGGCGAGCAGCGACACGAGAAGCATGCCGATCACGACGATGGCATAGGTCGTCGGATCCGTCGTGCTGACGTCGAAGAGCGTCGCCTCCAGCAGACCGGTGGGGCGTGCGCCGACAAACGGGGACGCGCCGGTGTGGTAGCGCCCAAGTTAGTGTCCCCTTCGGGGATGGTGGAAACCCCTCGCCTTCAAGCGAAGCAAAAGTGCGCGAGTGATCGCGGAGCGATCATGAGAGATCCGTTGCCGTAACGTCGATGCCCCTGATGTCGGCATGGCCACTGCCGACTTCGAGTCGGCCCTCCGTTTCAGGTGCCCACGAACCCCTCGCCTTCCAGGCGAGGGTCCCGCGATACGCGCTCAGTTCGATGGGCAGGACGATTTCGCACGTCGGTCGGTGGTTCCTAGCGTGACACTCGCGGTCTGCAAGTTCGCGAGTGTCACGCTAGCATCGAATTCTGGACCCTTTCACGACAAGATCGGCATTTGCGAACGCGAGCGTCGTGCGAGGCACACAACACACGAGCGGCGCGTGCGGTGGACGGCGAGCAGGCGCTGACGACGTTCGAGGATGATCGTGTTGTGCTGTGGGGTTTCGAGTACCTGGCTCGCTCGCGTCCTGCGCGTGCCGCATCACCCCCCTGCGGTTAGTCGCAACAGAGCGGAAGAGACGCGTCCGTGGTCGTGCGCGGAGTCGACGGTTTCGAGGACGCGAAGGAATTCGGCTCGGCGTTGGCCGTCCAGCTCCTGCGTTTTCAGGACCAGGAGGAGCAGCTCGGCGGTCTCGTGGTCCGATTGGATCTCGAGCGCTGAGCTGAGGACCATCGAGACGACGTCGGGCGCGAGCCGGCCCGCGTTCAACACGCTGGTCAGCACGCGCCGGTGGGCATGATCCGAGTCGATCGTCGAGGCGGCACGGAGGTAGGCGGTTTGTAGGGCGGCATCGGAGAGGTCCGCCGCGGAGAGCGTGACGAGCAGGTTCGACGTTTCGTGGTCTGACCGAATCGTCGATGCGACGTCGAGGAACGAGGCCAGGGCCGCGCTGTCGAGCGAGCCCTGAGCGATCAGCGCCTCGAGCACGCGCCGCTTCTCATGGTCGGACCGGATGGTGCCGGCCGCGCTCAGGTAGTCGGTGCGCAGACCGGGCTCGAGCATGTACTGGGTGCCCACGGTGGTCAGCAGCTGCGCCTTCTCGTGATCGGAGCGCAGCTCGGCGACGGACGCGAGCACCGCGGCCGCGGTCAGCGCGTCGAGCGTGCCACGCTCGAGCACGGACGCGAGCACGCGTCGCCGCTCGTGGTCGGATTGCAACGTGCGTGACGCGGCGAGGAACGCGTCGCGCATGGCGTCGTTGAAGTCGAAACGCCCACCCGCCGCGAGGAGCAGCCGGCTCAGCTCGTGGTCGGACCGGATCTGGCCAGCCGCGCGTTGGATGAGCTGCGCGGCCGCGGTCGCGTCGAGGCCGCCTTGCTCGAGCGCGACCTGGTAATAGATGCCCCGCGTGTGATCGCCGCGCAGATGTTCGATCTCCGCGAGCAGTCCGGGCACGCCGTGCTCGCGGAGGAACCAGAGGCTGCGCTCATTCGCAGCATAACCCGCCGAGCGGAACAGCTGGAGCAGCATCTCGCCCAACCAGTCGTTCGCCGCGGCGTCGAACGGCGCCTCGCGGCGGTCGACGCGCCACGTGTACTCGAGCCCCTCGGCACCCGTGCCGATATCGAGCCGCCGCTCGCGCGAGCCGGCTTCCTCGAGCAGGCGCATCGACCCGCCCGGCGAGATCCACTCGACAGCCGAAAAGTCCGCACTGAACCGGACCTCGCCTCGGATCCGTACCTGCACCTCACAACCGTCCGCCTCCCATTCGAGCGTGTACGAGTCATCATCGCGGTTCACGCTCGAGCGTCGTGTGTTGCCGCTGCGGCCCCAGCAGATCGTCTCCTGACGCGCATCGGCTCGCGGTACCGCGATCGAAAACGCCGAGATCACCGGTGCGTCGACCTTCGCGGGCGGCCAAACGCGGGGCACGGGGACCGATGGCCCACGGGCGCTCACGCGCGGCGCCACCACCACTCCGGTGATTGCAGGCTTGGTCGGGGAAACGACGACGTCGGGCGTGGCATATTTGAAGCCGTTCGACGACGCGGCCGGACGTTGGAGGACCAGTTCCGGCACCGCGCGCGGCACGATATCGATGCCGCCGCCCGGGACCGGCGCCATCGCGGCGAGCGGCGCGACGATGAGC
>JBOHRM010001020.1:0-2005 GCA_050732715.1 Longimicrobiales bacterium | reverse complement strand
GTGCTGATCGAGGCGTACCGTGATTCATTGCACGAGTCCGGGAGCGCGGCACCCGCCTGGCAAGGCGCGAGGAAACATCAAGGACGCGAGGGTCAACATCAGGCTCTCCGCCAAGGACCTTCGAGGGCTGCAAAAACGAGCACTGGCGGAAGGGATTCCCTGTCAAACACTGATCGCCAGCGTGCTCCACAAGTACGTCGAAGGAAGACTCCGCGAGCAAGGCGGGTGAGTGCGAGGCGACGTTGGCTTGGCGGCCCAACTCGCATCTCCGAGTCACTGGCCGGACGGGCGGTCTACATGACGCTCTGACCGTTGCCTCGCCGCGAGATCCTGGGGCTCGGGCGTGTGGGTACCTGAACGGACCTGCTCTCGACGCCCGTGGAGGATTGGTATGAGCTCGTGCGGGCGCAGGCGCACCGTCATCAAGCCGATTTGGCTCGGGACGCGGCGGTCGCCCGTCCGACCGCGCATCGGTACTTGAACCTGCTGGAGAGATCCTCTCAGTTCGTTCGCGGGGCCTGCTGGCGTGGCGAGATTCGATGATTACGCGTCCGCGACCCGTACCCGAACGAGTTTGCCGGAGGCTTGCTGCTCCACCACGGAACCGAGGTTGCCTGGCTGGCCGAACGGGTGCTGGCCGCTCCTTGGCGGCAGGTGCTCCAACCGTTCGGCTGGAGCACGGCATCCGCGGCTTCATCAGCGGACGGCCTCGCACCGTGGGTGACGACGATCGGCCTCAACCGCCGATCCTGCTCCAGCGCTCCGGCGGCGCGATCCGGTCAGCCTCCCCTCCAGGGACCCAGATCACGAGCGCCCTCACGGGGCCGCTTCCGACGACCCGGTGGACCACCTCGTCGCCGGGCTTGACCACGCCCACGCTTCCAGGCTCGATGCGGTGCTCCTCACCGTTCACGACATGGCCCAGCACGCCTTCGATCACGTAGAAGATCTCGATCGCGGTGTGCCGGTGGACGCCGGTCGGGCTCATGCCGGCCGGGAAAGTGATCTCTGCGACCTCGACCTCCCCGCTCCCCAGATTGCTCGCGTCGAGCAGCATCCGGATCGACGTGCCGCTCGCCAGCTCCAGCATCCTCGTTCCGGCGCTCTCCCGATCGTATTCGCTGCGCTGCTGGCTGTGGGCCGCCGGAGGCCGGAAGACCGCAAGGGCGCAGGCCGCGAGGACGATCGATCCCGCCCGGACGAACTGAATCATGGGTGCTCCTCGTTTCTGACCACCGAGTATCCATATCCGGTCAGCGAGCACATGACCGGCGCCGGCGGCTCGCCGGTCCGTTCGCGATCGATCATGCCGTCGGCCTCCAGCTCGCGCAACTCCTCGGCGAGGAGGTGACCAACGGCTACTCTGCGACGCGTCGACACGATTCATCCCCGCCTTGCCCGTTCGTCCGAGCCGTCCTGCGCCGTCTCGATCAAGCGATCCCTCAGCCAACTCGTTGCCCCGCGCACGCCTACACCGAGTACGGCGTCCCGGAGGTCCGTACTGGCCGAAGTGGCCGAGAAAGAGCGTGACATCTTCGGCGATCATAGTTATATTGGTCACGGCAGCTCCCACCGCTGCCGCCAGAAGGCCGCAGGACCGAGCATGACGCAAGCCGCTCGCGCATCACGGGCCAGCATTTCAGGACGGAATCGACGGAACGGCTCCGTAGCCGCGCAGAGGGCTCCAGCCTCGCTCGTCCGGCGGAGTGTGCGCCCCGATCACGGCGAATGCCAGGGGCCGACGATGCAGCCGGCTAGCCGACGGCTGTAACTGACAGGTCGGAGGTACACCGACCTACAGCCTCAATAGCTTTACCGCCTTGCGCTCGCATGAACAGCCGAATGGACTGCACTGAGGTGTCCGACGTATTCCCTCGACCGGTCACAACGGAAGCGACTACGACCGCGTAACCAACGCGGCTCGTCAACAATGCGCCGGCGGTCGCTACGCAGACCTGTGCCTCACCAAATCCGACGTAAGACGTGCAATCGAACGTTATACGCC
>JBOHRM010001019.1:0-2776 GCA_050732715.1 Longimicrobiales bacterium | reverse complement strand
GGAACTCGCAACCCGCAAACCACGCAAACCACAACCCGCAAGCGATTCGCGACCGTTCCACCCGAACCGGGTGGCGGCGGGGAACTCGCAACCCGCAAACCACAACCCGCAAGCGATTGCCGACCGTTCGGCCCGAACCCGTAGTGGCGGCGGCGGGGAACTCGCAGCCCGCAACCCGACAACCCGCAACCCATTCCGACCCACGCGCCCTATGAAAAAAACTCCTCGCGACCTATTCTTACGCAGGGGCCATCTCGCTCGATGGTGCTGCGCCGGGCCGGCCCCGGCCACCGGAGCCGTATGCCGTGATTCCCTGGCCCTGCGTAGCGCGTGGCCGCACGTCCGGCCCGCGCGGGCGCAGGGGAGGACGCAAAATGAGATCGACGGACGTCGCAAACCCCGCATACTACCATCGCGTCGTCGACTGTCAGTGGGCGTGTCCTGCGCACACGAACGTCCCCGAGTACATCCGCCTGATCGCGCAGGGCCGGTTTACGGAGTCGTACCTGCTGAACCGGGAATCGAACGTGTTCCCGGGGATCCTCGGCCGCACGTGTGACCGGCCGTGCGAGCCGGCATGCCGGCGGACCCGCGTCGACGGCAAGCCCGTCGCGATCTGTCGGTTGAAGCGTGTCGCGTCCGACTTGCGCGGTGACGTCTCGCACGCGCTGCCGACAGCGCCCGAGCACGGGAACGGCAAACGCATCGCGTGTGTCGGCGCGGGGCCCGCGTCGCTGACCATCGCGAACGACCTGATGCCGCTCGGCTACGACGTCGTGATCTACGAGAAGCTGAGCCGGCCCGGCGGATTGATGCGCACGAACATCCCCGCGTTCCGGCTGCCGGCCGCCGTGCTCGATGAAGAGATCGCCATGATCCTCGACATGGGCGTCGACGTCCGGTACGACGCGCCCGTCGAGAGCATGAAATGGCTGCTCGAGCAGGGCTACGACGCCGTGTTCGTGGGCAGCGGCGCGCCGAAAGGCAAGAACCTCGAGATCCCCGGCCGCTACGAGAACGACAAGATCCACATCGGCATCGAGTGGCTCGAGGCGGTGCATTTCGGGCACGTCGACGCGATCGAGCCGCGCGTCCTGATCCTCGGCGTCGGCACCACGGCCATGGACAGCTGCCGCACGTCGAAGCGGCTGGGCGGCACGGATGTGAAGGTGATGGCCCGGCGCGGCCGGGCACACTTCAAGGCGTCGGCGTGGGAGCTGGAGGACGCGGAGGAGGAGCAGGTCGAGATCGTCGAGAACCACGCACCGAAACGGTTCATCATCGAAGACGGCAAGCTCACGGGCATGGAGTTCGACGTGCTCGAGTGGGTCGACGAGGGCGGCCGGCAGAAGTCGAAGGTGCTCGACACGGTCATCATCCCGTGCGACGCGGTGATCCTCGCGATCGGGCAGGAGAACGCATTCCCGTGGATCGAGCGAGACGCCGGCATCGAGTTCAACGAGTGGGACATGCCGGTGGTCGACCGTGCGACGATGCAGTGCACGCGCGACGGCGTGTTTTTCGGCGGCGACGCCGCGTGGGGCCCCGAGAACATCATCTGGGCGGTCGCGCACGGACATGAGGCCGCGATCTCGATCCACAACTACTGCAACGGCATTCCGATCACGGACCGGCCGCCGCAGGGGATGAACCTCATCAGCATGAAGATGGGGATTCACGAGTGGAGCTACAGCAATGACTACGACCCCGTGCACCGCGCGAAGATGCGCCACGTCGAGCTGGGCGAGCGGCTGGCACGGCTCGGCGCCGAGGTCGAGCTCGGCTTCACACTCGAGCAGACCGCGAGGGAGGTCGAGCGCTGCCTGAACTGCGATGTGCAGACACATTTCACGACCGAGCTGTGCATCGAATGCGACGCGTGCATCGACGTGTGCCCGGTCGATTGTCTGACCATCACGCGCAACGCCGAGGAACCGGAGCTGCGCCCGAACCTGACCGCCGCCGCGCTCAACCCCGACCAGCCGCTGTTCGTCTCAGACGCGTTGCCGCAAACCGCGCGCGTGATGGTCAAAGACGAGGACGTGTGCCTGCATTGCGGCCTCTGCGCCGAGCGCTGCCCGACGGCCGCCTGGGACATGCGCAAATCTGAGCTGTTGTTGCCGTATGCCGGCCTGCCGATCGGTTCCGAGTTCCGGGTTCCGAGTTCCGAGTTGTTGGGTGGGCGGGTTTAGAAGGTTCGAGGAGATCGAGGCGTGGCAGCAGGCTCGGAAGCTGACCGCGTCGTGTATGAGATGACGAGCACGGGCGGTTTCGCTCGTGACTTTGGCCTCCGCGATCAGATGCGTCGGGCGGCGGTCTCTGTCATGGCGAATATCGCCGAGGGCTTCGAACGGCGCGGCAGGCGCGAATTTGTTCGATTCCTGATCATCGCGAAGGGTTCGACGGCGGAACTACAGGCTCAACTTTACGTTGCGCTAGATATCGGATACATCGATCGCGAAAGGTTCGATCAACTTTATGAACTCTGCATCCAGACCGGGAAGCTGATCGGTGGGCTCATCCGTTACCTCAGGACCCAACTTGAACCGCGCATTCCGGGAACCACCTAGCACGGAACCCGGAACCCGGAGCCCGGAACCGACCTCCGAACCCGGAACCCGGAACCCGGAACCCGGAACCGTTAACGATTTCGCACTAAAGATTGCGACGGTCAACGGCACCGGCTCGGCGTCTGCGAATGGGTTGCTCATGCACGCGATCTTCCGCATGGGCATCCCCGTCTGCGGCAAGAACGTGTTCCCCTCGAACATCCAGG
>JBOHRM010001018.1:0-3731 GCA_050732715.1 Longimicrobiales bacterium | reverse complement strand
GCTGACGATCAACGCCGCGACAAACGTGCTGGGCTCGATGCTGGACGTCGACGCGCTCGTGCGCGCGGCGCACGCGGCCCGCGCGCTGGCCCTCGTCGACACCGCGCAGGTCGCGGGTCACCGGCCGTTCGACACGGCGTCGTGTGGCGCCGATGTCGTCGCGTTCACGGGACACAAAGGTTTGCTCGGGCCGCAGGGCGTCGGCGGGCTCTGGGTGCGCGAAGGCGTCGAGGTCGAACCGCTGCTCGCGGGCGGCACCGGCGGCAACTCGCTCGAGCGCGAGATGCCGAGCGCGTACCCGGATCATCTCGAGGCGGGCACGCAGAACGCGCCCGGCATCGCGGGGTTGAGTGAAGGCGCGCAGTGGCTGCTCGACACGGGTGTCGACACGCTTCACCACCAACTGTGCCGGCTGAAGCGACGACTGCACGACGGCTTCTCGGACGTGGCCGGACTCGACGTCCGCTCACCCGCCGCGCCGGATGGCGTGCCGATCGTGACGGTGACGGCCGACGCACTGGACCCGTCCACGCTCGCGGGCCGGCTCGACCGCGAATTCGGCGTCTTGACGCGCGCCGGTTTGCACTGTGCGCCCGAGGCCCACCATGTGTTGGGCACGGCGGCGATGGGCGCCGTGCGTTTCTCGCTGGGTTGGTGCTCGACCGAGGCCGACGTCGAT
The DNA here is from genome assembly GCA_050732715.1 of Longimicrobiales bacterium. Classification (GTDB taxonomy): domain Bacteria; phylum Gemmatimonadota; class Gemmatimonadetes; order Longimicrobiales; family RSA9; genus JBOHRM01. The sequence goes on along the minus strand of JBOHRM010001018.1, from coordinate 3,052 downwards.
CGTGCCGTGGACGCGGCCGCCCGACTCGTCGACACCGGCCGGGTCTTTGCAGCAGCATCGGCGGCCGAGCCGACTGAACGGTGAACATGCGAGCGTTCGTCGCCATCAATCTGCCCGAGGACGAGCGCGCGCGGCTCCACGCGTCACTCGCGCCGCTCCGCGCGCTGGCGTTGTCCGTGCGTTGGCTCCCGCAGGAATCGCTGCACATCACGCTCAAGTTCCTCGGCGAGATCGACGCCGCGCAGGCAGCGCGAGTCGAGGCGTTGCTGCGCGAGGTGGCCGCCGAAACGGCGGCGTTCGATATCGACGCGGGCGGCATCGGCGCGTTCCCTGACTTTGCGCGGCCGCGCGTGTGGTGGGTCGGCGTACGGGGGGACACGGGTCTGCTGCGCGCCCAATCGGAGCTCGAGGCCGCGCTCGCGTCGGCGGGGCACGCCTCGGAGCAGCGGCCGTTCTCACCGCACATCACGATTGGCCGCACGAAAACGAACGCGCACCGGCTGCCGCCGGCCGCACATCACGCCGTGCAGGAGATCGACTATGATGCGCGCATCCACGTGGAGAGTCTCGACCTCATGGAGAGCCGACTTTCGGCCCGCGGCGCCCGCTATTCGCTCCGCCTCGCCGCGCCGCTCCTGCCCGCGGCCGAAAGCGTGAGGCTAGGATGATCACCGGCTGCCTCCGAACCGTCGTCGCCCTCGCCGTCATCGCCGGCGTTCTCGTTGTCGGCTGGCTCAATCGAGACCAGATCGAGCGAGTGTGGCGCAGCGTGCGCGTCGAGGTCGACGCGCCGGCCAGCGACTCCGCAGTCTCGCCGGAGGCGGCCCAACGCGCGCAAGACAAGCTCACCGCGCTCGAGACCGGTCGCGACGACCGCGTCGCGCTCGGTGAGGACGAGCTTCAGAGCCTGATCCAGTACCGCTACAGCCAGATGCTTCCCATCTTCACCGATACGCCGCGCATCACGCTCGAAGACAGCGTGATCCGGCTGCGTGCACGTTTGCCGGTCGACAAGCTTCCGCGCGTGAACGAGCTCGGGCAGATCGCAGCACTGCTGCCGGACACCACGGAGATCGCCGTGACGGGCGCGGTGCTCCCGCTCGGTCGTGGCCGCGTCGCGCTTGCCGTCGAGCAGATGAGCGCGGCTGATATTCCGCTGCCACGGCAGATGGTGCCCGCCGTCCTGAGGCAGCTCGGCCGCAAAGACCAGCCCGGCGTGCCGGACAACGCCGTCGGCGTGCCGCTGCCGCCCGGCGCGGGCGGGGCGTACATCGAGCGTGACTCGCTCGTGCTGCTGGCCCGGCCGATCCGACATCCTGCGAACTGAAAGCCGATGGCACAGATCCTCGTGGTCGATGACGAGGAGGGGATCCGCCGCATCCTGCGCCAGGTCCTCGAGTACGAGGGGCACGAGATCCGCACGGCGGCGAGCGGCGGCGAAGCGATCGCGTCGTACAACGAGATGCGCCCCGACCTGACGTTCCTCGACGTCAAGATGGCGCGCATGGACGGTCTCGAGGCGCTCGACCGGATCCGTGAAGCCGACGCGACCGCGCTCGTCGTCATGATCAGCGGCCACGGCACGATCGAGACGGCCGTCGAGGCGACACGTCGTGGCGCGTACGATTTCCTCGAGAAGCCGCTCGACACCGACAGGCTGCTGCTCACGATCCGGAACGCGCTCCAGCAGCGTGGTCTCGCCGAGGAGAACGCGCGGCTGCGCGGCGAGGTCGAGAGCCACTACGAGATCGTCGGCCACGGCTTCGCGATCCGCTCGCTGCTGGATCGCATCGAGAAGGTCGCGCCGACGGACGCGCGTGTGCTGATCACGGGTGAGAACGGAACCGGCAAGGAGCTCGTCGCGCGCGCGGTCCACCGGCTGTCCTCACGCGCCGACGCACCGTTCGTCGAGGTCAACTGTGCCGCGATCCCGTCCGAGCTCATCGAGAGCGAGTTGTTCGGCCACAGGAAGGGCTCGTTCACCGGCGCGCACGCAGACCGAACCGGCAAGTTCGAGCAGGCCGACAGCGGCACGCTGTTCCTCGACGAGGTCGGAGACATGAGCCTGGCCGCGCAGGCGAAGGTGCTGCGCGCGCTCCAGGACGGCACCGTCACCCGCGTCGGCGGCGACAGGCCGGTCCGTGTCGACGTGCGCGTCATCGCCGCGACGAACAAGAGCCTCGAGAAGGAGATCGAGGATGGGCGCTTCCGCGAGGACCTGTTCTTCCGGCTCAACGTCGTGCCCGTCCACGTGCCGCCGCTCCGCGAGCGGCGCGAGGACATCGCCATGCTGGCTCGCCATTTCGTCGAGCGCGCCGAACAGGAGCAGCGGTTGCCCGCCCGGCGCCTGACCAACGAAGCAATCGACCGGCTCACACGCATGACGTGGCAGGGCAACGTGCGTGAGCTGCGCAACACCATCGAGCGTCTGCTGATCCTCGCCCGCGGGACCGATATCACCGCCGCCGACGTCGAACGTCTGGTGGGCGGCGCCGCGGCCGCCGGTGCACGCGAAGGCGACCTGCTCGACGCCGACACGTTCGCGACATTCAAGGAGCGCGCCGAGCGCGCTTACATCCTCGCCAAGCTGCGCGAGAACGATTGGAACATCAGCGAGACCGCGCGCACCATTGAAATGCCGCGCTCGAACCTTTACAAGAAGATCGAGAAGTTCAAATTAATACGTGAGGACTGACTCGCGCGCCGAGCACCTTTCACAATGACCGAACGATTCAGGAACTACATTGGCGGTCGCTGGGTAGAGCCCGCCGCCGGCGAGTACTTCGAGAACAGGAACCCGGCCGACACGCGTGACCTGATCGGCCTGTGGCCGCGCTCGTCGTCCGCCGACGTCGAGGCCGCGACTGCATCGGCCGTGCGCGGCTTCGAGACCTGGCGCGCCACGCCCGCTCCGGTCCGTGGCGACGTCCTCCGCCGCACCGGCGACCTGCTCGCCGAACGCAAGGACGACATCGCGCGCGTGATGACGCGCGAGATGGGCAAGGTCCTCACCGAGACGCGCGGCGACGTGCAGGAAGGCATCGACACGGCG
>JBOHRM010001017.1:0-3476 GCA_050732715.1 Longimicrobiales bacterium | reverse complement strand
GCAGTGGGCAGTGGGCAGTGGGCAGTAGAGTCACATCACGCATCGCGCACCACGCATCATCCCCTGACGCATGACGCATGACAGAGCACTCGCGACTCGTGACTCGTGACTCGCGACTCGCGACTCGTGACTTCATTTCACGCTGATCACCTCGACCGGACCGGTTCGGCGCAGCACGTCGACGCCCACGTCGTCGGCGTAACGGTGTAGCGTCAGGTCGACGCTCTGGCGGCCGACGCGCAGGCCGGTGATCCTCACCTCTTCGAGGAACGCGGGCAGGCTCGCGTGGTCGAAGCGGACGCGGCCCCGCCGGCCGTCCAGCTCGAGGCCGAGTGTCGCGCGCAGGAGGAGGAAACACGCCGCGGCGGCCCAAGACTGTGGCGAGCAAGCGACGGGGTAGAGCGTCAATCCTTCGCCCGCCCGGCGCGGAAAGCCGCAGAACAGCTCGGGCAGGCGGTGCAGGTCGACGTGCAGGCTCGCGTCGAACATGCCGGCAAGCACGCGCAGCACGTGTTCGCCGAACCCGTACCGCGCGAGGCCGGCCGCGATCAGCGCATTGTCGTGCGGCCACACGGACCCGTTGTGGTAGGCCATGGGGTTGTAGCGCGCTTCCGTCGTCCCGAGTGTGCGGATGCCCCAGCCCGTGAACATCGGGTCGGAGAGCAGCTCATCGGCGAGACGGTCGGCGCGTTCGGGCAGTGCGATGCCGGTGTAGAGGCAGTGGCCCGCATTGGACGACAGTACGCGACACGGTTTCTTGTTCGCGTCGAGCGCGAGCGCATAAGTGCCGAGGTCATCGCACCAGAACGCGTCGTCGAATCGCTCGCGCAGCTGGTCTGCTCGAGCGTTCAGCTCGCGGCCATCGCCCGCGTCGCCGACCGCGTCGCTCAGCTCGGCGGCGGCGCGGAACGCCGCGTACACGTAGCCCTGCACCTCACACAACGCGATCGGACCCGGCGCGTCACTCCCATCGGCGTGGAACACCGAATCGTTCGAGTCTTTCCACCCCTGCTGGATCAGCCCATCGTTCGAGTGGCGGCCGTACTCGATGAAACCGTCGCCGTCGACGTCGCCGTACTGCGTGATCCAGCCGAGCGCGCGCATGATGTTGGGCCAGATCTGCTGGATCACCTCGAGGTCGCCAGTGGCACGGTAGTATTCGCCCGCCAGCATGATGAACAGCGGCGTCGAGTCGATGCTGCCGTAGTACCGGCCGAAGGGGATCTCGCGCAGCGCCGCCATCTCGCCGTGCCGCATCTCGTGCAGGATCTTGCCAGGTTCCGCGTCGGCCTCGGCATCCGGTGCGTCCGCCTGATAGGCGGCCAGGAACGTGAGCACGCCTCTCGCGAGCTCGGGGTTCACCCAGAGCACCTCGAGCGCGGTGATGATGCCGTCGCGGCCGAACGGCGTGTTGAACCACGGCACACCTGCGAACGGATAGATGCCGTGTGATGTGTCGGCGATCATCATCCGCAGGTCCGCGACCGAGCGGTTGATCCAATCGTTGAACTGTTCGTTGGATGTGTAGATGTTGCAGAAGCGGCGCTCGCCCTCGACGACGCGCTCGTGCGCTAGCGGGTAGGCCAGCTCGAACGTCAACGCGTCCGGCTCGACGTGTTCTTCGCGATCGCGGAACGAGAGATCACGCTCGACGGCGGCAGGCCCCTCATCCCGAGAGCGCCCAGGCGGGAGCGGCCGAGACCCGGCCTCTCGGCCGTCCGTCTGCGACCCTCCGAACCTGCTCGTGCCGGGGGGAGGCGTCAGGTCCTCGCAGCGGACGCTCAGCCGGATGTCGGAGGCCCGCTTCGGCTCGAGGCGGAACCGGAACACTGCGTTGGTGTCCGTGACGCGATCGGGCTCGGGGGCGAAGCGCACGCGTGTGGTCCTCAGCACGTCGTCCCTGCCGTGGTAGGAGAGCAGTACGCCGTCGGGTTGGACCTCGGGCGTCTGCAGCTCGCCGCGTTGTGCGCGGCGCGTGCCCCGGACCTCGAAGACGTCGACGAAGTCGGCGGCGTACTCGAAAACCAGATCGACGTCCACCGGCATGGCGCCGTAGTTCGAGATGCGGATCCGCTCGAAGCTGGTCGCGTCGAAGAGGAACCGCGAACGGAACACGTGGAACGTGCCGTGCGGGACGGCGAGCGTGTCACCCACGTACAGATCGGGGTTCGTGAGGTCCGCGGCGAGCAGCAGGTTGTTCTGACTGACCGTCGAGCTGAGCAGCAGCAAACGGCCCTCGCCGAGCCGCAGAACCAGGTGCGAGAGGTGCCGGGCGCCCAGATGGTACAGCCCCAGCTCGCCGGGGCCGAGCGGTGCGACGTCGCCGTGACGGTCGAACACGGCGAACGTCTCGCCCTGCTTCAATACCCGCGCTCCGCCCTCACTGAGCGAGGGCGGAGCGACCAGGTAGTCGCCGCCGCCGGCCGGGCTTACGGCGTGCGAATCAGGCGGCTCTGGGCGGGCGGCCACCGGCAGACGGGGAGCGGGAGACATCCGTCGCGGGGAGAAGCTGACCGGCGCGACGCGGGCCCGCCGCAACGAGTTGTTCGTAGAGGCGCACGTAGTCTCGAGCCATTCTCGACGCGGAGAAGCGGCGCTCGAACTCTTGCCGGATGCGGTGACGATCGAGCGTGAGCGTCTTCAGGGCGGCCGCCACGCCGCCATCGAGGTCATCCACGATGAAGCCGGTCACGCCGTCTTCGATGACCTCAGGAACCGAGCCGCAACGGAACGCGACGACGGGTGTGCCGCACGCCATCGCCTCGATCAGGACGAGGCCGAAAGGCTCGGGCCAATCGATGGGGAAGAGGAGCGCCTGCGCTCGGCCGAGCAGCTCCGCCTTCTCGCTCTCGCCCACCTCGCCGATGAAATCGACCAACGCGTGATCGAGCAGCGGCTCGATGTGATCCTCGAAGTACTGCTTGTCGGCGGCATCGACCTTCGCCGCGATGCGGATCGTGACGCCGGTGGCCTTGGCGATCTCGATCGCACGGTCCGGCCGCTTCTCCGGTGAGACGCGGCCGAGAAAGAGGAAGTACGGCTCCGACGGGTAGCCGGGCTCGTACAACTCCGTGGGCAATCCGTGCGGCACCGTTCCGATCCAGTTCGCGTGCGGGAGCGGCCGTCGCTGCGCGCTCGAGATCGAGACCACCGGCGCATCATGGAACTCGCGGTAGATCGCCTGGAGATCACGAAGATCGAGCCGGCCGTGGAGCGTGGTCAGGTGCGCCGTCGGCAATCTTCTCGAGATCGGGAAGTGCAAGTAATCGATGTGGTAGTGGATCACATCGAACTCGGCGGCACGCTGGATGATCGTCTCGAGCACGAGGATGTGATGCACAAGCGGGTCCTGGCACGCGGCGTCGAGCCGCAGCGCTCGTGGCACGATCGGCACGAGCTCGGCGTTCGTCACGGAGTCGCCCGATGCGAACAGCGTCACGTCATGGCCCTGGTTGACGAGCTCCTCCGTCAGATAT
>JBOHRM010001016.1:0-1848 GCA_050732715.1 Longimicrobiales bacterium | reverse complement strand
AAAATCCGCGGGCCGCGAGGCCATGAGGGTTCAAGTCCCTCCCCCGGTACTTCAACTGGTATAACGACTTAGCCCACTAACTCGGGTCCGCTACAGCAGCGTTCTTGCCGGCGTCTGCCACCGCTCTTGCCACAGGCAGGCCTATCTGGATAGCTTTTTGTCAGCCCCCAACCCGGAGGTGACCGTGGGCGAAAAGCCGAACGCGAAGCCGATCTTCGTGCGCATGCCCGTCGAGCTGCACTGCACCGTGAAGGTCACGGCCGTGTCGGAGGGCGTGACGCTCTCCGAGCTGGTCGAGCGGGCCGTGCGCGTCGTCTTGGCTGCGATCTGATCATGTCGAAGGTCCCCGGCGTGATCCGCCGGCGCGGCGCCGGCTGGAACGTGATGCTGCGCGTCGATGGGCGGCGCCATGAATACGGCCCGCGCAAGGTGCCGCTGTTGCGCTACGGCAGCCGCGAAGAGGTCGAGGAGTGGGGCCTGGACCGAGTACCGCAAGCTCGTGCGTCAGGCGAGGGCCGGCGCGGGCAGCGCAGGGACCATTACGTTTTTCGGGCCTGGTGGGGCTGTTCCGCGAGCAAGTGATGCCCGGACTCGCGCCGGGCGGGCGCCGCAGCTACGAGAACAGCTTTGTGCCGCTCGGGATGTTCTTCGTCGAGCTGAAGGATGACCCGCTGATCGAGCGTGTCCGGGCGGGCACGATCCGCGCGTACCTTGCCTGGCGGCGGACGCACCTCGTTCCTCGCCGTGGCAAGGATGGCCGCGAGAAGCCGCCGGCCGGAACCGTGAGCGCGCACACGGTTGCCCGCGACTACCGGGTGTTGAAGCGGCTGTTCCGGTACGCCGTCAAAACCGAATACCTCGATGCTGATCCCGTCGCAAAAGTCGAGGCGCCACGTACCGACCCGCGGACGCCATACATCCTGAAGGCCGACGAGTACGAACGGTTGCTCGACGCGTGCGAGGACCGCGAGATGCTCGGGATCTACGTTCTGGTCCTCGGCGAGACCGGTGCGCGCGCCTACTCGGAGGCGCTGATGCTCCGTTGGGAAGACGTGGACCTGAACGAGGGCTTCATTCACGTTCGTAGCGGTCGGGGCGGGCACCGCACCAAGAGCGGAAAGAGCCGCTGGGTGCCGATGACCGTCGGGCTGGCCGAGGCGATGCGCGATCACTTCGGGCGCTACCGGTTAATGACCTACCACGGCGCGCGCACGCCGTGGATATTCCACCACACACGCGACCGCCAGCGCGTGAAAGCGGGCGCACGAATCCGCAGCATGAGGCGCGCTTTCGCGGCTGCGCTCGAGCAGGCCAAGCTGCCGGCGATCCGGCCGCACGATCTGAGACACCGTCGAGTGACGACGTGGCTCGCGGAGGGTAAGCCGGCGGCACTCGTGCAGGAGGCGATGGGACACTCGACGATCACGACGACACTGGGGTACTCACATCTCAGTCGTCAGCACCTGCGCGCGCTCGTCGACGAGCCGGCACGCGAGACGAAGTCGAACACGGCGTAGGGGTGGAAGGGCCTATCCAAGTAGGGACGTTCAATCTGAACCGCCGACTTCCTGAACCCATTTCTGTGGTCGAATTGCTCCTTTCCGACAAGTTGCCTGAATTCAGACACTTGCGCAAAAGGCATGTCGGGTCTCAGGCAGGAAAACCGGCCCCGGCCGGGCCAAACTTGTAGCAAAAGTTGTAGCACCATCGACGGATTGCGCCGTTGGCGTCCGCCGCGTCTACCCGCCCCAAAGAATGGGCGCCTGTTCATCTCCACCACGGTCCCTGATGTCGCCTCACGCTCCACCTGCCCAGATCGGTCGCCTGCTGCTCCAGGGCAATGTCGTC
>JBOHRM010001015.1:0-3539 GCA_050732715.1 Longimicrobiales bacterium | reverse complement strand
TGCCCGTACCGCTCTCGCCCGTAATGATGCCCGACGCATCGCTCGACGCGAGCAGCTCGACCAGGCCGTACAGCTCGCGCATCGGCCGGCTCAGGCCGACCAGCCCGCCGGGACCCGCACCGTCATCGAGCCGTGCGTCCAGTACGCGGTTCGCACGTCGCTGACGCAGGTCCTCCGACGTCGCATTCAGCAATGCACGAAGCGTGACGTAGTCGAGCGGCTTCGTCAGGAAATCCGTCGCGCCGACCTTCATCGCTTCAACAGCCGAATCGACGTTGGCGTGCGCCGTGATCATGATGATCGGCAGCTGCTCGTCGTACCGCTTCAGCCGCTTCAACAGGTCGATTCCGGAATCGCCAGGGAGAACGACGTCGGACAGGATCAGGTCGGGTCGGCGGCGCTCGATCGCGGCCTCGGCTTCCGTGACATCGGCGGCCGTGGTCACGGAATACCCCCAACCCTCGATCCGCATCGAGAGGACTTCACGCAGCGCCGGCTCATCGTCCACCACCAGCACGGCCAGACGATTAGTTGGCATTCGAGCGGTTTGCTTTCATGATCGACATGCTCCCCGGTGCTACACTGCGTTCCAGGGCGAGTGCCCGTGGCCCACGGTATGGCCAACGGCAGGCGGGGACGCGGGAGAGCGAACCGGATTCTCTCGAAATGTCCCGGCGCGCGCAAGAGGCGGCTACCTACGGCCGCAACGCGAAATGCCCGGGCCGCATCGGCGACCCGGGCATTAAATGGAGCCGGCGGGAGTCGAACCCGCGTCCGCGAATAGATCCCTCGGCGCTTCTACGTGCGTAGTCCGCGTTTCAGGTTTCTCATCCGGTCGCCGGCTTGCGGACGGCCCCTCCCGGACCAGCCTTGCTAGCTCTCACCGGATCGCGGCAAGGCGACACGTTCCGGCCAGCCCGATTCGATCGACGTTTCCACCCGGACCTCGGGCCGGTTCGTTTGGAAACGGGTGCGTAAGGTTTAGTTACGCAGCCAGCGCCAGTTCAGTGTTGGCACTTGTAAGTTTCCCGTCGGTTTTCGAGGTGACGGGACCTCGGCACGCGACGCCGACCTCACTAGACACGTCGAAACCAGATCGGCCCCAGTATTGGGAAATCTAACTGGAATCGGGTTCTGTATCAACCAGTTGTCGGGTTGCGAGTTGGCGAGTTGCGGGTTGTGCTTCGCCGTCGACCCGCGACCCGTAACCCGAAACCCGCCAACCCTCGCGAAGCGAGTTGATCCGAGTCGCGGCGCAGGCGGCGCCGAAGCCGTTGTCGATGTTGACGACGGTGACGCCGGCGGCGCAGCTGTTGAGCATGGCGAGGAGCGCGGCGAGTCCGGCGAAGGAGGCGCCGTAGCCGACGCTGGTCGGAACGGCGATGACGGGCGTGGAGACGAGGCCTCCGACGACGGACGGCAGTGCGCCCTCCATCCCTGCGACGACGATCAATACGCCGGCGCGACGGAGCGCCTCGGTGTGATCGAGCAGGCGGTGTAGGCCGGCGACGCCGACGTCGTAGATACGCTCGACGGCATTGCCGAACGTGGCGGCGGTGACCGCGGCCTCTTCGGCAACGGGCAGGTCGGCGGTGCCGGCGCTGACCACGAGCACGCTCGAGTCCGGCTGGACGGGTGTTTCGGCTTCCGCGCTGTGCAGAAGCACGGTGCGCGCGATGGCGTTCACCTCGGCGGCGGGGAACGCCTCGGCGAGGAGACCGCGGGCCGTGACATCGGCGCGGGTGACGAGAAAGCCGCCGCTGCGGCGCGCCAGCGCGTGGCAGATGTCGACGATCTGCTGCGGCGACTTCCGCTCGCCGTAGACGACCTCGGGGAAACCGACCCGCAACGCGCGATGGTTGTCGAGGCGCGCGAACGGCGTGCTGCTGGGAGCCGCAGCGACGAGCGCCTCGAACGGCAACGTGCGCAGCCCTTCGAGTGCTTCCTCGGGTGTCGAACGACCGGCCGCGACTGCGTGCAGGAGGCGGAGCAGCTGATCCGGGCTCACGCGGCGACGGGTTCGAAGGCCAGATACGACTCGAGCGCCTGCTCGACCTCGCCGAGGCTGCGGATGCGAAACAGCTGCTCGCGCAGCTGGCGGCCCTGTGTCAGCCCCTTCGTGTACCAGCCGAGGTGTTTGCGGAACTCGATCATGGCGCGTTGTTCGTCGCGCTCGAACGCGATGGCGTTTCGGGCGTGCTCGAGGATGATGGCGAACCGTTCGGCGGCGTCGGGCGGCGCGGGGATCGGCCGCCCGTCGAGCGCGGCTCGCGCCTCCGCGAAGACCCACGGCGTGCCGTGCGAGCCGCGCGCGATCATGATCCCGGCGCAGCCGGTTTGCTCGCGCATTCGCCTCGCGTCATCGCCGGTGCGGACGTCGCCGTTGCCGACAACGGGGATGTCGAGCGCATCGACGACGGCGGCGATCTCACCCCACGCGGCGGTGCCCGAGTACATCTGAGTCCGCGTCCGAGCGTGGAGCGTGAGCACACGGGCGCCAGCGTCCTGGCAGCGCAGCGCAATCTCGACCGGGTTGCGCGTTTCCTCGCTCCAGCCGCTGCGGATCTTCACGGTCGTAGGGATCGCGATCGCGCGGGCGACCGCGCGGATGACACGTTGCACGACGTCGAGATCGCGGAGACAGCCGGAGCCGCCGTTGCGCTTGACCACCTTCTTGACGGGACAGCCGAAGTTGATGTCGAGGAAATCGGGCGCGTAGAGATCCGCGACGAGCGCCGCGGCTTCCGCCATCGCCGCGGGCTCGGCGCCGAAGATCTGCACGCCGATCGGCCGTTCGGCGTCATCGAAGCGGAGGTAGTCGTGCGTCCGGATGCAGCCACGGCGCACGGCCTCCGCGCTGACGAACTCGCTGACGACCACATCCGCCCCGAACGAGCGGCACAAACGCCGGAACGGTGACTCGCTGACGCCTGCCTGCGGAGCGAGGTAGAGCGGCGGCGCTCCGTTTCTAAGACGATCTTCGAGAACATCGAACATGCGTCGATGATAACGTCGTCCGCGTGGCGCATCAATCGATGGCACAGCACTTTGACACTCTGAGGCGGCGGCCGCTATCTTGATGCGCCCGCACCTCCCGGGAACCCGGCGGGGTGGGTTATCGGAGGTGAAATGGAGCTCAGTCAGTTCTTCGACCGGGATGCGATCGCGCTCGATCTCAGCGGAACGACCAAGCACGAGTTCCTGCGCGAGTTGATCGCGTTGCTCAAGCTCGACGAGAAGAGCGAGGGCATCCTGTTCAAGATGTTGAAGCGTCGCGAAAACCTGGGGTCGACAGGGATCGGCCACGGCATCGCGATACCGCACTGTCGCTCGCTCGTGGTGAGTCGGTTGCGCGTGGCGTTCGGCCGTAAGCGTGACGGCGTCGATTTCGACGCGATCGACCGGCAGCCCGTGCGCTACTTCTTCCTGATCGTCGCGCCGCCACTCGAGGTGAGCAACCAATACCTGCCGGTGCTCGGGAAGCTCGCCCAGTTCGCCAAAATCAACGGCATCTCGGAGCGGCTCGATCAGGTCCGCAC
>JBOHRM010001014.1:0-2401 GCA_050732715.1 Longimicrobiales bacterium | reverse complement strand
GTGTTGACACGTTACTTCGGAATCGGACCACTAGTGTATCCCTAGCATGCTCGAAGCACGACGACCGTGATGTTGTCGGCGCCGCCACGGAGGTTGGCCGCGTCCACGAGATCGTGGGCCAACATCTCGACCGGCTTCGATTGCCTCAGGATCGCCTCGATGTCCACGTCCTCGACCATCGCGGTAAGACCATCGGAGCATAGCAGGAAAACGTCGCCGGGCGCGGCCTCCGCCACGACGACATCGGCCGCGCCAGTGTCCGGCATGCCCAGCACGCGCGAGAGCTCGTTCGATCTCGGGTGTGTCCTGGCGCGCGCCGGCGCGAGCAGCCCCCGGTCGATCTGCTCTTGCACCCAGGTATGGTCCGTCGTGAGCTGCGCGGTACTGCCGCTGTGGATCCGGTACGCCCTCGAATCACCGACATGTGCGATGACGCAAGCGTCATCGAGCGCGATGAGGACCACCAACGTCGTGCCCATCATCCGTTGCGCGGCATCGACGACGCCACGCGCGCATATCTCGCGATTCACGCCGTCGAAGACGTCGACGAGCCGGCGGCCGAGCTCGCGCGCGTCGACGTCCAACGGGGGCGGACCCTGCACCGATTCGTCGACGACCTCGATCGCGACGCGGCTCGCCACGTCACCGGCCGGGTGGCCGCCCATGCCATCGGCGACGGCGAACAGCCGCTTGTCGGGCCGGCGCAGGAAGGCGTCTTCGTTTCTCGTGCGACGCTGCCCGCGATGCGTGAGCGCCGTCGACTCCCATCTCATCGCGCCAGCTTATCTGGGGTGGTGGTCGAAGGCAAGCCGTCGGTCAACGCCATGTCGCGAGATCGGGGAAGCACGTGCGTAGCGGTAAGGGGGTACACGAACATGGCCCCGGCCGTAAGACGGTCGCACCCTTGAGCGGCGCGCGGCATCACCGATATTTCGTTATGCGATTGCGACGTCTCGTGATTTTGTTCGTCCTGGCGCCGTCGTTCTTCGGGTGCGAGAGCCGTTCACCCGATGGCTCGGCGTCCGCGCAAAGCCCGCCGTCGTGGGCGGCCGCGCCTCTGGCCACGGGGATGCCGCTCGAGGAGATGTTGGATACGCTCGAGCACGAGCTCGCGGCGGCCCTCGCCGACGACGTCGGCGAAAAGGAGCGCATGCAGCGGCTGATGCGTGCCGAAGCGATCACAGACCGTCTGCTCGACAGTCGCATGCCGTTCGATTGGCTCGAGGCCGGGAACTACAGTGTCGGCGCGCGGCTTCGACAGATCCAGTCGCTGGCCGATCGCGTAGCGGCGCAGATTCAGAGCCGCGCGCCGCGCGCCAACGTGCTCGTCGAGGCGCGCGATCTCGAACGCATCGTCCGCGAGCTGCGTGTCGGCCTGGCCCAGGGCGGCACCGGCGCACCCCCTTCGCTCAGCGAGCTGCTCTCCGCCGACAGCGTCACCGCACGTCCGCCGCCACGCCAGGACACGACAGCCCGGCGCTGAGTATAAACGGGTTGCGAGTTGGCGGGTTGCGGGTTCCCCGCCGCCACCCAGTTTCAGCGACCGCTGGTGCCGCCCGCGGCATGGCCAAACTGAGGAGAAACGGGTTGCGAGTTGGCGGGTTGCGGGTTCCCCACCGCCGCCCCGTTTCAGGGGGGATCGCTGGTGGCGCAACAGCGCCATGGACAACTGACCGGAACCGGGTTCCGGGTTGGCAGGTTGTGGGTTGGCCCGCCGGTACGGAGCCCCGGATGCTCGGCTGGTGCGTCTCTTCGGGCCGGGTGAATGCGCCGACGGCGCCCGAACCCCTGTCAGTCCTCTGCGATATCTTCCGTTTGCGCCGCAGGTTTGCGGAACCCGCCGCGCGCCGGCGGGGTTACACGACAGCGAAATCCGCGGCCGTTGGAGCAAAGCCGGAACGACTCGGGCAAAATCCTTGCAGGCACTCGAACCGAGGGCATTGCGTCTGACGCCGCGCACATGGAAGGTCGTGACACCTTGAGGTCCAGCGAGTCGGTCCGCGCGAGCGAAATGCCGCGGCGACGCCGCCGCCGGCAGACGCCGCGCTTCGAAGGCTTCGCCGCCAGCACGGAGGAGCGGAACGCCCTCGATCAGTACCTGCAGGAAGTCAGTCGCCACGAGCTGCTGACGCCGGAGCAGGAGATCGAGCTAGGGGTCCGTGCGCGTACCGGCGACGAGGAGGCGGTCCAGCGCATCGTCCGCTCGAACCTGCGGTTCGTCATCAGCGTCGCGAAGAAGTATCAGAATCGCGGCGTCTCGCTGATCGACCTGATTCAGGAAGGCAACGTCGGTCTGGTCACGGCCGCCCGCAAGTTCGATCCGGACCAGGGCGTCAAGTTCATCTCGTACGCCGTCTGGTGGATCCGGCAGGCGATCCTCGCCGCGCTCGCGAACCAGGGC
>JBOHRM010001013.1:0-5860 GCA_050732715.1 Longimicrobiales bacterium | reverse complement strand
GCCGATGTGAGAACCACGACACCGGACGATGGTTCAGCGTGACGCCGCCCGTGTACCGGTTGATGTCCTGCGGGTTGTCGTACAGCGATTGCGGCACCTCGGGTGGTACGACCCAGAAGCCGCGGCTGTCCGGAAAGAAGGCGGGTGAACCAAAAATACTCGTCCACAGCGATGACAAGCCGACGTCCGCGCCGAGGTGCATGCTACTCCGTACGAGGTGCAGGCTCGTTGCTACATCGAGCCGGTCACTCGCGGCAACGTTCAGACTCGCATGGCCGCTGAATCGCCGGCCCCAGTTGTTCGGCTCGAGCCCTTCCGTGTCATCGAGTGTGCCGGAAACATAGTAGCGCAGCAAATCCTGCCCGCCGGCTACCGCCAGGTTGTAGGATTGGAGGTGACCGGTGCCATAGACCGGCGTGCCGCGCTCTTTCTCCTGCCGGATGCCGTTCCATGTCTCGACCGCGCCCGCCTCGTTGCGATAATAGTTCGTCGGCACGCGGTTCTCGGCGTCACGGAAGGTCATTGCGCCCTGCTCGACTCGGCCGGTCCAGCGCGCGCCTCCCAGCGCGCCCTTCTTCGTAATGATCTGGATCACGCCGTTGGCCGCTTCCGTGCCATAGATCGTCGCGGCCGCCGGGCCCTTGTTGACCTCGATGCTCTCGATGTCTTCCGGATTGATGTCGCCGAGCCGCGACGCCGTGCGCGCACCCTGCGCCCCCAACCCACCCGCCGGAGGACCCGTGTTCACCGCGTTGTGCAGGCGCACCCCATCGATGTAGATGATGGGGTCCGAGTCCAGCGAGATCGTCGAGCGACCGCGAATCTGGATCGTCGGACCCGAACCGACACGCCCCGAGCCCGGCGTGATCGTGACCCCAGGCGCACGCGCATTCAGCAGTGTCGCCACGCTCTGTGCCCCTGAACGATCGAGCGCTTCCGCCGCGGCAACCGTCGCCACCGAGTTGCCGAGCGAACGCCGCTGCTGGCCACCCACTGTGCCCGTTACAATGACCTCATCCAGCTCGATCACCGCCCGCCTCAGCTCCAGCCGGACATCCGTTTCCCCAACACGCACGTCCCGCACAACCGTGTCGTATCCGATCATCACCACGCGCAGCGTGACCTGCCCGCTGGGCAAACCGCCCAGCCGGAACGCACCCCTGCCGTCCGTCACCGTGCCGATTTCAGTGCCGTCCACCACGACCTGCGCCCCGGCAATCGGCCGCAGCGTGCGCGCTTCCAGCACAATGCCGCCAACGACAGGTTCCTGCTGTGCCAGCGATGCAAGGGCTGTCCACTCTGCGTAGAAGGCATCGCGGGCCGTCCAAGCGGCGGCTGCCGGCTGCACGACGAGTGCGGCGGCCGAGAAGACGCTCATCCCGATCGCGAACACGAGAGGCAGGGCACGTATCGCGCGACTCCGAAAATGGGCAGCCGCCGGGTCGAAGGGATGCATCGCTCCCGGCGCTCGCCTCGTGGAACACCCGCAACCCGTCTGACACGGTGCATCCGGCTGCGCGGCCGCGTTCGACGCCGAGGTGACGTACGGTGCGCTCCGTGCCCCTGGCTGCGCGAGCACCGTCCGTCGATGCCGGATCGTGCGGTCATGATCAGCGAGTTCCCGCATCCTTACCTCCAGACGAAGGGACCAGTGGTGCTTCTCATTCCAGAGCTTCAAGCGGCGGTCAGACCGCAGAGGGCTTGGCGATCCCGCACACCGAAGTGCATTTCTTTTTGTATACGTTTTAGCCCACGATATCGTGACAAAACCGGGCACGCAAGGCTGGCCGAACGGTTTCCAAGGTTCTCGCCCGCGGCCGCGGGATATTCAGCGGCCGCTCGGGTCCGGCGTCACCAGCTGCCGCGCTCGCCGGCGCTGCGGATCACGCGGCTCAGGCGCCGAGCGGCGTTGCGCCAGTTGTTCTCGACCGCGAACTGGGCACCGCCAGGATCACCGCGGCCGATCGCGTCGACGATAATCTGGTGCTCCGCTACGCTGGTGGCGATCTCGTCGGTCAGCGCGCTGATATAGAGGCGAATATAGCGTTCGGCCTGGGGTTTGATCGCATCGTGCAAGGCGAGCACGCGGGTACCCGCGCCCGCTTCGACGTACAGTCTGTGGAACCGGGTATCGAGAGCGAACAACGCATTGGGGTCCGCCCTCACGGCGCGGGATTGGCGGAGATCCTCGTCGTTGGTTTCCTGGAGATCGCGGGTCAGGGCCGCGCGGGGTGCGTCGGGCAGCTCCGCGGCCCACCGTGCCGCCACCCCTTCGACGCTGCCAACGATCGCGAACAGTTCGCGCGCGTCCTCGTCCGTGAGTGGCGCCACGGTGGGCCGAGTCTGTCGCTCGAGCACCACGATGTACCCCTCCTGCTGGAGACGCTGCAACGCCGCGCGGACCGGCGTCCGGCTCACGCCCAGCCGCTCCGCGACCTCCGTCTCCACGATCCGCGTGCCCGGGGCGAGCCGACCGTGCACGATCAGCTCGCGCAGCCGATGGTACGCCTCGATCGACCGGCCGGTCGCGCGTGCGCGGCCATCGCCGCGTGGACGTGTAGTGGTCGCCATATTCGAAGGCTAGCGGGTCGCCCGGCTGGCGGCAAGTTTGGATTCGATATAGTATACAAATGGCACGGGAAAGCCTGAATGCAAACGGCGCGTATGAACGCGCGGGGTACGCGTGGAACGGGCAGTCGACCGGGGGAAGGGTATGAGCTCAGTGGCGGTTTGCGAGAGTTCGGAGGGCGTGGGCGGCCGCGATCCCGTGTTGGTCATCCGGCCGTTGGCGTCGCGTGAGGATTTCGCCGCGTGCGTGACGTTGCAACGGATGACGTGGGGCGAGGATTTTCGGGATGTGGTGCAGCCGAGCCTTCTGATGGTTGCGCAGAAGGTGGGCGGTGTTGCGGCGGGCGCGTTCGGTCCGGACGGTGTGTTGTGGGGTTTCGTGTTCGGGCTGACGGGTGTCGAGGCGGGTCGGCCGGTTCACTGGTCGCACATGCTGGCGGTGCGGCCGGAGGTGCGGGACTGCGGCGTGGGACGGCGCCTGAAGGAGTTCCAGCGTGCGTGGCTACGGGAGCGGCAGGTGTCGCGAGTGTATTGGACGTTCGACCCGCTGGTGGCGCGCAATGCGCACCTGAATCTGAATCGGCTGGGTGCCGAGGTCATGGAGTTCGTCCCGAACATGTATGGTCCCGAGACCGGCAGCCCGTTGCATGCGGGGCTGGGAACGGACCGGCTGTTGGTGGTCTGGCAGCTCGAAGGACCGGGTGGCGCGGTGGCATCGGAGCGGCCACCACGCCCGGCGGACGGCGGATTGCGAGCGGCGTCGGAGGCGATTCGGATCGATATCCCCTCGGACATCCAGGCGCTGAAGGAGGCGGACCCCGCGTCGGCGATGGAATGGCGGAACGCGGTGCGGGCCGCCTTCACCGCGCATCTGGCCGGCGGTTGGCGGGTTCTCGGGCTGGATCGCGACGTCGAGTCGGGCCGTTGCGCGTATGTGCTGACGCGGTCCGCGGCACCGGGCGATTTGCAGGTCGAGGTCGGAGGCGCAGCGTATGGCGAGTGAACGCCCGGTGTCCGCCGTGGTGGTAGGGTCCGGCGAACGCGCGGCCGAGGTGGAGTCGGCGCCCCTCCGGATCGAGAAGGTTACGCTGCGTGAGATCCGACTGCCGCTCCGTGAGCCGTTTCGCATCTCGTCGGGCGTGGTGAGCGAGCGGCGGATCCTGATTGTAGAGACGTCCGCGGATGGTGTGGCCGGCTGGTCGGAGTGTGTCGCGGGCGAGCTGCCGAACTACAGTCCCGAGACGATCGACACGGCCTGGTTCGCGCTGCGCTCGTGGCTGGCGCCGCGTCTCATCGGCGAGATGCTGCGTTCGCCCGAGGAGGTCCGCAGCAGGCTCGACACGGGTGTGCGCGGCCACCACATGGCGAAGGCTGCGCTCGAGATGGGCGTGTGGGCGCTCTGGTCTCGGCGCGCGGGCTTGCCTCTGGCGCGCGTGTTGGGCGGCACACGCGAACGCGTCGAGGTGGGCATCTCGCTCGGCATCCAGCCCGAGCCGGCGATGCTTGTCGAGCGCGCCGCCGCCGCCGTCGCGCAAGGCTACCGCAAGGTGAAACTCAAGATCACGCCGGGCGCGGACTATGCTTTCGTCGCCGCGGTGCGCGAAGCGGTAGGCTCGGGCGTCGCGCTGATGGTGGATGCGAATTGTGCGTACGAACCGTCGGATGTGGACGCGTTGATCCGCCTCGACGCTTTCGGCTTGACGATGATCGAGCAGCCGTTCGAGCCGGGAGACCTCGTGCGGCACGCGGTGCTGCAGAAGCGGCTCAGGACGCCGCTCTGTTTGGATGAGTCCATCACCTCACCGGAGCGCGCGGCGGACATGATCGAGCTGGGCAGTGCTCGCGTCGTGAACATCAAGCCCGGCCGCGCCGGCGGTTTCGCCTCGTCCAGGGCGATTCACGATCTGTGCGCAGCGCACGGCGTCCCTGTGTGGTGCGGCGGCATGCTCGAGAGCGGCATCGGCCGGGCGCACAACGTCGCCCTCGCCTCTCTGCCCAACTTCCGCCTGCCGGGCGACCTCTCGCCGAGCGCCCGGTACTGGGAGCGCGACATCGTCGTGCCGGAATGGACGATGAGCGAGACGGGCGAAGTACGCGTCCCCGTCGATCGGCCGGGCATCGGCGTCGACGTGGACCTCGACCGCGTCGAGCACCTGACGGTCCGGAAGGAAACGCTAGCGCCTGGAGGCGGATCATGACGGCTGATCGCGAGCCCGCGCGCGCGCGCAAACGCCCGCGCGGCGACACGACGCTTCCCGAACGAGCCGCCTAGGCCGTTCCCGGATCGGGCCGCTACGGACGGCGGGGCGGGCCGCCGCCGCTCATTTCATATCCTGTTGTCCCTGAAGCAATTACAACGTCATAGCCGCTGAGGGCGCCGCCAAGTGATCGCCGGGTGATCGCTCGTTGCCATAATGCCGCGGCGGTCGATTCCGATCTGCTCGGCCTGGAGGTGAACGCAGATGCCTGTCATGGCGCGCTCCGTACTGCTCGGCTCGATGGTGGCGGGCGTGGCGGTAATGGCTGCCGCGACGAAGGAGGCGGCGCCGCCGGTGGCGGTGCTCGCGGATCATGCCTGGCGCGGAGGCGCAGAGGCGCTGGACGCGTCGCGGGTTCCGCCGGAGCCGCCACGACAGGGCAGGCGCGTGTGTGGCGGGTTCAGCGCGGAGGGCCGCTATGACAGTGTGCCGGTGAGGTGGAGCTTCCGGCTGTGCGAGGTTGGGCAGGACGCGTACGAGGTGCAGCTCCGGTTTCGCAACGTTTCGAGGCGTCCCGCGCGGTGGTTGAGATTCGAGTACCGCGGGTGGCTTGAGCCGCCTGGCGGAACGTGCGACGACGTGGAGTCGGAGGACGCGCTGCTGTTGGAGGGCGAGAAGGCGTTGAGGCCCGGTGAAGTCGACGAATGGCCGTACGTGGTAGACGTGGCGCCGCGTCGCGCGTACCGCGGAGAGATCTGGAGTTGCGCGACGGAGCTGAGTGATTCCGAGGAGTCGAGTTGAGCAGGCGCGGGACGAGTCGAAGCCGCATGTCGATCAACAACCTGGCCCCGTTCAGGGAGTGCCTGTGTGTGTTGTGGTCGCCCCCGGAGGGCATCACGCACCGGACGGCGGCCACGAACCTGTGTGCAAGTCCTCCCGTTTGATCCGATGAGGGCGGCGGCTGCCCGCCCGACGCTGTAGGCGTTCCAACAACGATCTCCAACACGGCTTCGACTCTTCCGCGCCCTTGACGGAATCGTGGGCGCGGATATGTTTTTGGCGGCGCGGCGATTTCCCCGACTTGATGGGCCGCG
>JBOHRM010001012.1:0-5232 GCA_050732715.1 Longimicrobiales bacterium | reverse complement strand
CCTCGGCCTGCGTGAGGACAAGAAGCCGGAGGAAGTAGTGCACGAACGCGTAAACCGCAGCGCCGGCAATCCCTCGCCACGGCGGGGCGAGCAGGGGAGGGCAGGGGCGCCCGAGCGACGCGGCGCGCAAAAGAGCCGCTCGCGTTCGGGCCAGACCCGCCCGCCCGCCAAGACGCGGCCTACCGAGGACGTCGTCGCGGGCGTGCGCATCACCCACGCGGATCGCAGCTTCTACAAAGGCGAGGACATCGGCAAGGGTGATATCGCGCGGTACTGGGATGCCGTGGCGGACGCAGCGCTGCCGTACCTGCGAGACCGGCCGCTCATGGTGCTCCGGTGCACCGAAGGCGCGGCGGCGCCGTGCTTCTTCCAGAAGCATTGGGGCCGAGGCATGCCGGAGTCCGTCCCGCGCGTCGACGTCCAAGAGCAGGATGGGACGCGGCAGTACATGTACGTGAACGGTGAAACTGCACTGATCACGCTCGTGCAGTTCGGCGTGCTCGAGGTCCACGTTTGGGGCGCCCGCCGCGATAGACTCGACAAGCCCGACCAGCTCACGTTCGACCTCGACCCCGACGAGGGCCTGCCCTGGGACCGTGTAGTCGACGCCGCCGTCGCGCTGCGCGAACGGCTCGGCCCCCTCGGCCTCGATACGTTCGTGCGGACCACGGGAGGCAGAGGCTTGCACGTGATGGCGCCGCTGGTCCGTCGCGCCGGCTGGGACGAAGTGCGCGAGTTCACACGCGCGGTCGCGCAAGAGCTCGTCGAGTCGGACCCGCAGGGCTACACGGCCACGGCGTCGAAGAAGGGCCGTAAGGGAAAGATCTTCATCGACTACCTGCGCAACGCCGCGAACGGCACCGTGATCGCTTCCTTCTCGCCACGTGCGCGTGAAGGCGCGCCCGTGGCGGTGCCGTTGTCGTGGGACGAGCTCGACGCTGGCGCGGAACGGCCCGTCTTCACCGTGAATGACGTCCCCGACCGTGTCCGCGCGCAGAAACGCGACCCGTGGGACGGTTTCACGAGCCTCCGCCAATCCTTGCCGCGCAAACGCGGGCGATAGATGCTCGCCATGGTGCTCGAGCGGCCGGGTTCGCCGCTGGCGCCACGCCGAGTGCCGCGCCCGCGGCCGAACGCCGACGAGCTGCTCCTCCGTGTCCGCGCATGCGGCGTGTGCCGCACCGACCTGCACATCGCCGACGGGGAACTGACCGAACCCAAGCTGCCGCTCATCCCCGGACACCAGATCGTCGGCGTCATTGAAGAAGTCGGCGCGAATGTCGAGGGCTTCCGCGCCGGTCAGCGCGTCGGCGTGCCGTGGCTCGGGTGGACGTGCGGGCACTGCCGTTACTGCCGCGCGGGCGACGAGAACCTCTGTGACGAGGCCCGCTTCACCGGCTACCACATCGACGGAGGCTTCGCCGCATTCGCCCTCGCCAACCACCGATTCTGCTTTCCCATCCCCGACGGCTACCCGGACCTCCAGGCGGCGCCGCTGCTCTGCGCCGGGCTGATCGGCTACCGCGCGCTGCGGCTCGCCGACGCAGCCGAGACCATCGGCTTCTACGGATTCGGCGCCGCGGCGCACATCCTCGTGCAGGTCGCAAGGCACCGCGGGCAGCGCGTGTTCGCGTTCACGCGCGCCAACGACACCGCCGCCCAAACGTTCGCGCTCGAGCTCGGCGCCGATTGGGCCGGCGACGCGGAAGCGCCACCCCCGGAACCGCTCGACGCCGCCATCATCTTCGCGCCCGCCGGCGCGCTCGTGCCCGCCGCGTTCCGCGCCGTGCGCAAGGGCGGCACCGTCGTCTGCGCGGGCATCCACATGAGCGACCTGCCCTCGATGCCGTACTCGCTCCTCTGGGGTGAACGCGTGCTCCGCTCCGTCGCCAACCTCACACGCCAGGACGCCATCGAGTTCCTCCGCCTCGCACCTCAGGTGCCCGTGCGCACCGAAATCCAAGCGTTCCCGCTCGCCGACGCGAACACCGCGCTCGACACGCTGCGCCGCGGCGAGCTGCGCGGCGCCGCTGTGCTCGTGGTCGACGAATCCTGAGGCGACGCGCGTTTTTGTCCAACCAAAGGTATTGACACAGCCGTCCCTAATTCAAATTTTAGGGTAGACGAAATATCACGCCGAACCGGCCGGGACACCGTGACCAGGATCGCCATGAGTCGTGCACTAGTGTGGGTAGTACGCTTCGCCGCCGGGGCGCGGGTTCGCGTTCGGCATCGCTTTCCGTTGGTTTTGGTGCTGGTCGTGGCCGGGTGTGACGCGCTGCTGACCTCGGCGCCGGAAGCGGGCGACGTGATGGACGGTCCGATCGATGGGCTGACGGCGGTGGAGCTGGCGGCGTTCGCGGCGGGCGATGCGCAGTTCGAGCGGCGTTTCACCGCGACGACGGGATTGGGTCCGATCTTCAACAATGTGTCGTGCGGCGCGTGTCATCCTGGCGATGGCCGGGGTCGGGCCGAGCCGGAGTTCTTCAACATCGTCATGCGGGTGAATCTGGCCGAGCTGGCGGTATCGAACCCTCGGGATGAGAAGGGAAGGCTGTTCGAGTTCGATGCGCCGGTGTTGCAGCGGCGTGCGCTGCCGGGAGCGGAGCCGCATCCGGTCCCTCCGCAAACGTCCGTCTCACACCGGTTGCCTCCGCCCGTGTTCGGGTTGGGCCTGATCGAGGCGATCCCTGATGAGGCGATCCTGGCGCATGCGGATCCTGACGACGCCGATGGCGACGGCGTGTCGGGCCGGCCGCACTGGGTGACGCCGCCGCCGTGGGTGCCGTCGACGGAGCCGGGCGCGGGTACGGGTGCGGGTGGATCGCAGGCGTTGGGCCGGTTCACGCGGAAGGCGCGTGCGAGCACGATCTTCGAGCAGGTGACGGACGCGTACCACAAGGACATGGGGATCACCTCCGAGTTCTTGGCGGTCGAGAACGTGAACCGGATGGCGAGCACACCGACGATCGCGTTCGACCGCGTGCCGGATCCGGAGGTCACGCCGGAGGAGATCCAACAGGTCGTGTTCTACCTGCGCACGCTCGCGCCGCCGGCGCCGGGTGCGATGACGCCACGGCGGCTCGAGGGTGAAGCGCTCTTCGGCGAGGTCGGCTGCGCCGATTGTCACGTGCCCGAGCTGTGGACCGGCCCGCATCGCGTGGCCGCGCTCGCTGATCGTTCTGTTGCGCTCTATTCGGACCTGCTCCTTCATGACATGGGTGACGTGCTGGCGGATGGTGTGCCGGACGCCGATGCGAGGGCGCATGAATGGCGGACGGCGCCGTTGTGGGGTCTGCGCGTGATGCGCGATTTCCTGGATGGCGATGGGTTCTTGTTGCACGACGGCCGGGCGCGCAGCGTCGAGGAGGCGATCCTGCTTCACGGCGGTGAGGCGCAGCGTTCACGCGATGCGTTCGCGGAGCTCGATCCGGCGGCACGGGCGGCGTTGCTCGATTTCGTCGAGTCGCGATGATGGATTGTGGTCGTCGGGACTTCGTCGTGCGCGTTGCCGGCGCGTTGGTCGCGGCGTTGCCCGGCTGCGCCGCGGTGGCCGTGACACGCGTGTCCGCGCCGGACGGCATGATCCGGCTGTCACTGCGCGAGCATCCGCGACTCACGCAGCCGGGCGGCTACCTGAAGCTCCAGCCCGATGCCTTGCCGTTCCCGGTCTACGTCTTAGCCGTGGATGAAGGGTACGCGGCCGTATCTCCGGTCTGCAAACACCTGGGCTGCATTGTGAACATCGAGGGTCCGCGGCTCGTCTGTCCGTGTCATGGCTCGATGTACGATCGGCAAGGTTTCGTGCTGCGCGGGCCGACGACGCAGGCGCTGGATGTCTTTCCGACCACGTTGACGCGCGAAGGCGAGCTCATGATTCGAGTGGGGGGCTGAGATGCGAAGAGGTCGGTCGTGCTCGTCCAGGCGCGGTGCCTTGATCGCGGGAGTGGCGGCGGCGCTCGCGACCGTTGGCGCGAGCAATGACGCGGCCGCGCAGGTGCAGGACACGGTTCCACGGCCGTTCGTCGAAGGCGGGATCTATGACAAACCGTACCTGGGCCGGCTGCTCGGCCGCACCGCCGTCGGCGGTTACGCCGAAGCGCACGCGCGCTGGCAGCGCGCCGACGGCGTGACGGAGGAAGCCGGCTTCGTCGCGAAACGCTTCAACCTCTTCACCGCGACGCAGGTGAGCGATTTCGTGCGGATCGGCGCCGAGCTCGAGTTCGAGGATGGCGCGGAGGAGATCAAGCTCGAGTTCGCCGCGATCGACGTCGCCATCCACCCCGCGCTCGCGCTGCGCGGCGGTATGATCCTCACGCCGCTCGGACGCTTCAATCTCTCTCACGACAGTCCACTGAACGAGTTCACGGACCGGCCGCTGGTCTCGACGGAGCTGCTCGGCGTGGCACTCTCCGAGCCGGGCCTCGGTTTGTTGGGCCAATTCGGTCTGGGCGCCGCGCGACTCACGTACGAGGTCTATGGCGTGAACGGGTTCCACGAGGGTGTGATCGATGAAGCGGAGGACGGCACGCGGCTCGCCGCGGGGCGGTCGAACTTCGAGGACAACAATGCGTCGCCCGCCTTCGCCGGACGCGTCGCGTTCAGTCCTCGAGTCGGCTGGGATCTCGGCGTGTCCGCCCACCACGGCGCATACAACGTCTTCGAGCAGGATGGCAATCGCGTGGATCGGCGTCGCGACGTCTCTATCTTCGTGGTCGATGCGGATGCCGAGCCGTTCGGTGTCGAGGTCACGGGCGAGGCTGCGTGGGTGACGATCGATCTCCCGGACGCGCTCGGTGGAATCAACGCGTCCGCGCAGCGCGGCATCTACGTCCAGGCCGTCCGCACGTTCGGCCGCGGTGTCGTCTCCACCATGCCCGCATCGTACTTCTCGTTGAAGGCGAGAGTCGACGCAGTCGATTTCGACACCGAGCTATCGGGCGACGACGTCGCTCAGCTCACCGTGGGTGTGAACTTCCGGCCCACACCGGACACCGCGCTGAAGCTCGATTTCGTGCGCGGCCTCACCCGAGATCGCCTCAACCTTCGCTCGGACTTCGCAGGCATCCTGTTCTCAATCGCGACCTACTTCTGAACCCCTCACCTTAACCCTCTCCCCCCTGGAGGAGAGGGGACCAGAAATACGTCACATGATTTCCGAAAGCGGTACGAAGCTCAGCGGCCGGTGCTGGCGAGGTGCCGGGTGAACCAGTCACCGGCCAGACGCGAGAC
>JBOHRM010001011.1:0-1915 GCA_050732715.1 Longimicrobiales bacterium | reverse complement strand
CTTCTCGATCCAGGCGGACGCGGCGCTCCGCGAACGACTGTCGTTCGCCGATGCGGACCGGGGCATCGTCCTCACCGATGACGTCACGCCGTTCCGCGAACGGAAAGTGCGACTGCTCAACGGCGCGCACACCCTGCTCGCGCCTGTCGGAATCCTGTGCGGCTGCCCGACCGTCGGCGAGGCGGTCGCCGACGCGACGCTGGGCACGTTCGTTCGGCGACTGCTCCTCGATGAGCTCGCGCCCAGCGTCGGTTCCCAAACCACCGAAGCGTTCGCGCTCGACGTGCTGGACCGCTTCGCGAACCCGTTCCTCGACCACGCACTGCGTGACATCACGCTCCAGCAGACCGCGAAGCTCCGTATTCGCGTGATCCCCTCGCTCGCGGCGTACACGCGAAAGGCCGGCCGGCCGCCCTCTTCCATCGCGTTCGGCTTCGCCGCATGGTTGTCCTTCATGCGCCCCGACCTCCACGAGCAACGGCTGCGCGATCCGGCAACCCAGCGCCCGGATGACCACGCCGATCATGTGGCCACGCTCTGGAACCAAGATGCCACCACAGCGCACCGCCACGCGGGTGACGGCCGAGAGGGCGGGCTCGCGCACGAGGATGCGCGCGCATCGAGCATCGTCCGCGCGGTCCTCGCCGATGTCTCGCTCTGGGGCGGCGACCTGACCCTCGTGCCCGGCTTCGCCGACGCCGTGACCGATGCCCTCATTCGCATCGAGCGAAACGGCGTGCGTTCGGCCCTCGAGCACCACCTCGCCCCCTCGGCTCCGGCGGCCGAAATCGAAGCGCGGACGTGATGAAGCTGACCTTCCGCTGGTTCGGTCCGGAAGACCCCATACCGCTCGGCTTCGTCCGCCAGATTCCGGGCGTCGAAGGCGTCGTCAGCGCGCTGCACGACCTGCCACCGGGGTGCGTGTGGGACACCGCGCGAATCATCGAGCTGCGCGACCGTATCGAAGACAGCGGACTCCACTTCGCCGTCGCCGAAAGCATCCCGGTCCACGAGGACATCAAGCTCGGCAGACCCGCGCGCGATCGCTGGGTCGACCATTACTGCGAGAGCGTGCTCTCCCTGGGCCGCGCCGGCGTGCCCGTCCTGTGCTATAACTTCATGCCCGTGTTCGACTGGATGCGCACCGACCTCGCGTCACCGCTGCCCGACGGTTCGACCACGCTCGCGTATGACGACGCCGCGGTGGCGACGATCGACTTGGCGCGCTCGCCTGCGCTGCCGGGGTGGGCGGCGGCAGGCGAGGCCGGCACGCTCGAGGCCCAGATCGCCGCGTACCGCGACGTCGACGCCCAACAACTCTGGGACAACCTCGCCTGGTTCCTCGAACGCGTCGTGCCCGCCGCCGAACAGGCCGGCGTGAAGCTGGCCGTGCACCCGGATGATCCGCCGTGGCCGATCTTCGGCCTGCCACGGATACTGACCGACGGCGCCGCGCTCGAACGCGTGACCCGTCTCGTCGACAACCCGGCGAACGGCGTCACGCTCTGCACCGGCTCACTCGGCGCCGATCCGCGCAACGACGTCCCCGAGATCACGCGCCGGCTCGGTGCAGCGGGCCGCGTCCATTTTGTCCATTTGCGCAACGTCGAGGTCACCGGCGAACGGTCGTTCCGTGAGACACCGCATCCCACGCGATTCGGCCGCATCGACATGCGCCGGGTCATGGAAGCGCTGCGTGACGCACGGTTCGATGGGCCCGCGAGGCCGGATCATGGGCGTATGATCTGGGACGAAAAAGGCCGGCCCGGCTACGGCCTCCACGACCGCGCGCTCGGCGCGATGTATCTTCAGGGCCTGTGGGAAGGGGTAACGAGCCATGAGTGACATCGAGAGTCGGCTGCACGACCTGAAGGTCGTGCCGGTCATCGTCATCGATGACCCCGAGGCCGCGCTG
>JBOHRM010001010.1:0-2251 GCA_050732715.1 Longimicrobiales bacterium | reverse complement strand
CGTGAGGATCGCCGCGGCGCCGGCATCGCGCCAGCGGGGGATGAGCGTTGCCGCGGCGGCGCCGAGCGTGCCGATCACGACCACGACACGTCCACGCACCGTCGAGTCCGCCGGTGCGGACGTCGCGAGGTGCTCCGCATTGCCGAGAAAGATGGCCTCGCCCCTGAAATCGCGGAACGCATCGCGTCCGCCGGCCGCGAGCACGAAGTCGGTATCGTGCTGGAACACCGCCGAGTCGGCGTCCGCGACGCGGACGATCAGGCGTGTCTCGGGCAGCAGCGAGACACGTCGTAGCGGCACGGGCTGGAGGAACTCGTCCCCGACCGGTTCGAGCCCGAGCCGGATCAGCTCGCTCGCGATGTAGGCGGCGGCCACGCGCTCGCCCGGTGTGCCGGCGCCGCGCCCGGCGAGCAGGTCATCCGCGAGGAAGCGGGTGTGCGCGCGCAGCGCCAACGTATCGATCGCCTGCGCCGAGGCCGGGGGTGGCGCCAGCCCGAACGCGAGCAGCGCGCACCCGACGATCCCGAGCCGAGCCGAGTCAGTCGCTGAGCACCTTGCCGGCATACCCGTTGTCGGGGTCGCCTCCGCGCGAGAGCACGCGGTCGACCGTGCCGGGGCCACGGTTGTAGGCGGTCAACGCGAGCTTCATGTCGCCATCATACTTTTGCACGAGGTAGTTCAGGTACCGGAACCCCACGCGCAGGTTCGTGCGCCGGTCGAACAAGTCCTGGCGGCTCGTGCCGGGCACCAGCCACTCGGCGGTACGGGGCAGCACCTGCGCGAGGCCGACCGCGCCCGCGTGGCTGACCACGTGTTCGCGGAACGAACTTTCGGTCCTGACCAGGCCGAAGGCAACCGCCGGGTCGATGCTTTCCGAGCGGGCGGTGTCGTAGATGTCCTGCGCCAGCTTGCGTGAGATGCCGTAGCGCGCGATGGCGTTGCTGACGGGATCGCCCTTGCGGTCCTCCTTCGCCATCGCTTCGCCGACGCGGCTGGCGAGCGTCTCCTCGATATCGCCGCCGCGCACCGCGGCCGTCTCGCCGCGCTCGGCCTTCGATGTGCGGACCGTCCGGAACGTGTCCGCCGCCTTCGCCTTCCCGGCCACGGGCGCCGCGGCGCCGGCGATGCCGAGCCCGATCAGCGGCTTGCGCCAACGCCGGAGCCGATCTCCGAGCTTCCGCTTCGTGTCCGGCTTGGTGGTCGAATCGCCCGCGTCCTCTGCGCCCGCGTCGGCGGCTCGCCGGCGCGGCTTCCTATCGCGGTCCTTCTCGTCTTGCTGCGCCATGGCGTACGCTCCGTTTTGCAGGCCCCGCTCGCACCTGTCAACGGCGCAGCATCCATGCCGGGGGCGTCGATGATGTGGCCCTTTCGACACGTCACCGAGAGTTGCATTCGGATCGCGATTGGAATCGATGCCGAGAGCCGATACTATCCGCTTCGGCGCCGAAGCCCACGCAATAGCCGCTGAACCTCGAGACTCGAGTCGCCGTGAACGACGAACGTGCATCGCAATCCGCTGCGCCTGCGACGCCGGAACGCCGCATCGGCGTCCTATTCGTCTGCCTCGGCAATATCTGCCGCTCCCCGCTCGCCGAAGGTGTCTTCCGCGAGCTGATTCGGCGAGCGAGACTGGCCGAGCGGTTCCACATCGCATCGGCCGGCACATCGGACTATCACACGGGCGAGTCGCCCGACAGGCGGACCGCGGAGGTGGCCCAGCGTCGCGGCATCGTGCTCGATCATGCTGCCGCGCAGATCCGCCCCCAGGACCTCGACCGCTTCGATTACGTTCTCGCCATGGATCGGCAGAACCTGAGTCGGATCCAGCGTCTGGCAGGAGGACGCCCGCATCGAGCGCGAGTCGCGCTGCTGCGCACGTTCGAAGACGACGTCGGAGCCGGCGAGCTCGAGGTGCCCGACCCATATTTCGGTGGGCCCCGGGGCTTCGAGGACGTGCACGACATGGTCGAGCGCGCGTGCACCGGCCTGCTCGAGCACATTCGCCGGTCGGAGCTCGCCGTCGAACGCGTAGACGTTGAAGATTCCTGAGAGCATCGCGGCCGACGTGGAACGCGGCGTATCGAGCGCGGCCAAACGTCTGAAATCGACGCCTGTCGTGCGGTCCTAGTGTCCCGTAACAGTGATTAATTGCATAAGTCCCGGAGCGCGGCGCCCGCCTGGCAAGGCGCGAGGAGGGAGAATACCGGGTGTATTTGATCGACGAGCAACGCCGCCAGGCGGGATGCCCCGC
>JBOHRM010001009.1:0-1814 GCA_050732715.1 Longimicrobiales bacterium | reverse complement strand
TGGCCGAGGTGTCGCGGCGTCGGCGAATCGAAGTCGAGACCGCCATGGAGGACCGGGCCCGGCTCATCCGTGGCATCACGCACGACCTCAAGAACCCGCTCGCGGCCGCGGACGGCAACGCGCAGCTCCTCCAGATGGGCGTGGTCGGTGTGCTCACCGAAGGTCAGGTGACGGCGGTCCGGCGCATCCGCCGCGGGGTGGGCGGCGCGCTGGGCATCGTCTCGGATATGCTCGAGCTGAGCCGCGCGGAGTCGGGCAAGCTCGAGGTGGTGGTCGAGCCGACCGATGTAGCGCTGATCCTGGGGGACGCGACCGACGACTACGATCTTCGAGCCGACGCGGCAGGGATCACCCTCGAGCTCGATGTGCCAGAGGCGCTGCCCCGTGCTTTGACCGACGGCGCTCGAGTGCGGCAGATCATCGGCAATCTGCTCTCGAACGCGGTCAAGCACACGCCTGATGGAGGGAGGATCAGAGTCAGCGCCGGGGTCTCCGAGGCTCCCGCGCCACTGCTCGATCGGCGCTGCCTGGCGGTGCGAGTCGAGGACACGGGTTCGGGGATTCCCCCGGACGAGCAGAGGCGGATCTTCGAGGAGTTCTACCGCGGCTCCATTTCCGCCGGCGGACCGGCGGGCCTGGGGCTCGGCCTCGCGATCGGCCGCCGGATCGCACGGCTGCTCGGCGGCGAGATCACCGTGGACAGCGAGGCGGGCAGAGGATCCGTGTTCACGTTGTGGCTGCCGGTCGAAGAGGAAGCGGCCCGACGGCGACACGTCGCCTGAGGCCGCTCACAAGGGACGCGGCCGCAGGGCCCCCCGGCCAGCCGAACACCAACGAGCTCCCGCGCGAGCCGTAGCACCGCGCCTTCGGGGTATCGGCAGAAGAGTGTGAAGCCAGCCTCCGTGCCGATGCGTAGTGAAATGAGGTTGTCTCACAGCCGACGTCGAGAGGGAGGACGTGATGAATATGCCCGGGGGGCCCGCGGATTCCGCGCCGAGTTATCCCGTGACCGTCAACATCCAGGCGAGGACGGAGGGCCGGAACCGCCTGACCGCGGCGTTCCGGTTCTTCCTAGCGATCCCTCATCTCATCCTGGTCGGCGGACCGATCGCAGTGCTCTGCTCGTTCAGCTTCATCATGGATGACGGATCCAGCTGGGGGTTCGGCTCCGGTGGCGTGCTGAGCGCCGTCGCCGCCGTCGTCGCGATGATCGCGTGGTTCGCGATCCTTTTCACGGGCCGCTACCCGGAGGGCCTCTGGAAGCTCGCCGCGTATTATCTGCGTTGGCGCGTGCGCGCGGTCGCGTACATGACGCTGCTGCGAGACGAGTATCCGCCGTTTGGCGATGGCGCATATCCAGCAGAGCTCGTGCTGTCGATGCCGGCCCCGCCGCGCGACCGGCTCAGCGTCGCGTTCCGTGCCATCCTCGCACTGCCGCACATCTTCGTGCTCTGGCTGCTCAGTCTCGCCTGGGCGTTGACGACGGCGATCGCGTGGATCCTCATCCTGATCACGGGCCGCTACCCGGCAACGCTCTACGGTTTCGCCATCGGCGTGTTCGCCTGGTCCGTCCGGGTCGAGGCGTACATCCTGCTCCTACGCGACGAGTATCCGCCGTTCACGCTGCGGGCATGAGCATCGTTGCGGCGGTGGGGCCCCGCGGCGGGCGCCTCCGAGTGTCCTCCTTCTTCGATTCATCGCGCTGCAACGAAAACGGGCGGAAACGCGTTCTGGCGCAGCACAGCTTATTGCGCCGCGACGAGATCGCACCCGAGACTCGGAGCGCGCCGGTGCCGATCACGGGAACGGCCTCG
>JBOHRM010001008.1:0-6019 GCA_050732715.1 Longimicrobiales bacterium | reverse complement strand
CGAGTATCTTTACGCAGTCGCACACCTGAACTTCATGCAGCTGCGCTTAAGGCATCCGGAACTGGATTGGATCGGCCTCGCCGAGCTGAGCGGATACAGCGCCAGAACGAACCGCGAACGCTTGAGGTCGTTCATGGGCGTCTTGCCGACCGAGTTCGCGATCTGGAGGATCCCAACCGCGCTGCTGCAACTGGAGCACGGTGCCTTCCGATTCCTGCTCCGGTCCATCGCTCCGAGCCGAAAACGTGTTCTCCTGGTAGCTTCGGAAGGCTGACGTGCGGCCTACAGATACCGCCTGTTCGCACATTCTCGTTTCTGTTCGCAAAGCGCTCTTTCGTTCGCGAATTTTCTCTTTCGCCTCGTAACCTGGAACCCTATTCCTTCGCGCAACGTCGGCAAGCACTGCCGGTTCGAATCCAATGGAACCACCTTCAACGTCGTGACAAGGAGGGTCAGATGAGAACTCGGTTTCTCCCCGCGACGGCCTACGGCCTGATCAAGGTCCTCGGTCTCATCACTGGAATCGCGTTCGTCCCAATTCTGGTCGGTCCAATCGATGTTGCCGCACAGGACGACTGCTCGAGATGCACGAGCTGCGACGACTGCGATCGCGACAAGTGGGGCGGCCATGGCTGCAGCATGTCCGGCGGTTGCTGTAGCGAGATCGGCGGCAACTGCAATCCAGAGCTGGCGGAACTCATCGCCCAGGGTGTCGCACCCAAAGATCTTGTGAGCCTGCAGTTCCGCGAGGGAGTCGCCGAACCCGTCGTGCTAACTCGGGTGTCAGACGCCGTCCTCAGCGAATGGGATTGCACCGGTCAAGTGCGTGCGCTGTACTGGCGTGAGGAAGTAGACGCTCCAGCAGACGCAGCGATTAGTCGATACACGCTCGCCGGGTATCTTGCGACTCACGCCGTCAAACTCGCGGGTTCTGGAGTCTAACCATCATGTCGTCTTCCACGATGCCGTCATCCGCTACGAGCGGATGGCGGCATTGGCTCCTACCTCCTCACGTGAAGGTACGCAGGGTCGGCCACGGTGCGCTCCAACTGGGTTTGGCGATGCATGTGGCAACCTCCGCGGCTTTCGCACAAAGCATCGAGCTGACGGAACGCTGGTCCACTAAAGGACCCATTAGCGTCGGACAGTTTGCGTCGATCAACGGCATGGTAGAGGCGTCACCGGGAATCATCTGGGTTTCGGATTCCCGGTCGAGGCGCGTCGTTGCCATCCGAGACAGCGGACGACGATTCTCAATTGTCGCACAAGACGGAGAGGGCCCAGGTGAGGTTTCGGGGCCGGGGTACATGGCGCGGACACCCGGTGGTAACGTAGCTGTTTACAATCTCAATCGCTCGTCGGTTGATTTCATCGTAGAAACCGTTGAGCATGGGCAGGTTGTGCGTAGCTTCAGATGGTTCTTCCCCCAGTCCCGAGCCGTGTTCGAAATACAGGACAAAATTATGAACGTTGTCGTCCTCCACGAACAGGGACGCAGCGTTTGGGAGATATATTCGAGGGCCGATGGTTTGATTGACAGAACCGTTGCGCCTGTGGCATTCAGGCCCTGGGCAGTGACGGGCGACGGTGGCGTTCTCGTCTCCCATTTCGATCCTACAACCGGCGAACCGATAGCCGCGTTGCTCGAAATTCGGCCCGATAACAAGTCTCCGCCATGACGGTGATTGCGGCGACAGCCGCGATTCGCGTGGCGGGAGCGGCGTAAGCGTGCCGTCCGCCGTTAAATCGCGGCCGATCGATGGTGATGGAGTCTCCGGACCGAGCCGGATCGCACCTTCTAGATTCCGCCGCGGGCCAGGAACGCACCGACCTCGTCGCGTGACATCGAGAATTCGCCGAGGCGGCCGTGCCACTCGCCGTGCCAGTCGGAGCCGCCCGTGACGAGCATGCCGAGCGCGCGGGTGGTCGTCTCGAACGCGAGGCATTCCTCCGGCGCAGACCGAGGGCGGAAACACTCGACGCCGTCCAAGCCCCAGCCGGCGAAGCGCCGTATCTCGCGGTGAAACAGCGACGCGCGCGGGTGCGCCCAGACCGCGACGCCGCCCGTGGTATGGATCAACTCGATCGCCGCGCGCGCCGAGAGCAGCTCCGTCGGTAGGAACGCGGGCGCGCGGTCGCCGATGTAGCGATCGAACGCGTCAGCGAAGCTCTGCACGTAACCTCGCTGCACGAGCGCGCGGGCAAGGTGCGGGCGGCCGATCGCGGCACCGTCCGGGCCCGCGGCCGCGGCCACTTCCTCGTATTCCACACGCACGCCCAGACGCTCGAGCCGCTTCAACATCCCGTGCATCCGCGTACGCCTCGCACGCACCGCCTCGCCCGAATACGCGATCAGCGCAGGATGCGACGCGTCGATGAAGTAGCCGAGGACGTGCAGCTCACCCGCGTCATGCGTCGCCGACATTTCGATCGCGTGGATGACATGGACGGCTCCGGCCGCGGCGCTCGACGCTTCATCGACGCCCGCGACCGTGTCGTGATCGGTCAACGCGATGATGTCCAAGCCGGCGCCGGCCGCGGTGCGGACCAGGACACCCGGCGTGAGACTGCCATCGGATGCAGTCGAATGGAGATGCAGATCGATGCGCACTCGAACTCCTGGTGCGCGTTTGGACTGAGTAGAAGGATAACCGCGCGGCCGGCGAACGCGCAACCGGACTACGTCACCAAACTCGCGAGATGATGCACTCAGCGAACGGCGATGCCGCGTGGAATACGGTACGCGACGCCGGCACCGAACGTGGTGAAATCGCCGAGCGTGACGCCGCCGCGCACGATGAAGCGTCCGCCGAGCAGTACGTCGGCGCCGAGGTCCACATCGACGTTGACCTCCGAGTCCGTCTCTTCCTCGCCGTCGGTGCTGAAGATCCGCAAGTCGAACGCGGCACGCGGGTGCACGTACGGCACGATGGTGGCCCCGCCCGCCTCGAGGTTCAGGCCGACGCTCACACCCGCCGGAATCCTCACGGCCGTAACGTCGCTGCCGCGCGAGTCGCCGCCAAAGAGGCCGCCCGCGCCGACGATCCACGCGAGCGCCACCGGCGACGTGAGACCGAGGTCGAGCGGACCGTACATCTCGACGCCCAGCATCCAATCGAACGGGCCCGGCGCAACGCCTCCGCGCACGCCGAGGTTGAGGTTGCCGCTCTGGCGCCAGATGCTCGCGATGCCGGCGCCGCCGCTGCCCTCCGTATCGACCAGATAGAGGCCGATGTCGTCGTGCAACCTCGGCGCGAAATACGTTGGCGCCTCCCAGCTCTGCGCCGCGGCGCCCGTCACTGCGATTCCGGAAATAGCCGCCGCCAAGACGGTCTCACGCAACGTCATCTCGAAACCCCAACATCTGAAGGCACTCCGCGGCGGAGTCGCTGTTCGTTCTACGCGGCCTCGGCCTGCTCGCTCAGCACGGTCACGACGTCATCCGCGACCTGGAGGAATCCGCCGCTCACGTGGAACCGGCGCTCGCCGCCGCCCGGCGCCGTCACGCGCAGCTCACCATCGCCGAGCAGCACGAGCATCGGCGCGTGTCCACGCAGCACACCGACCTCGCCGTCCCACGCAGGCGCGACCACCATGTCGGCATCGCCCTCGAACAACGTGCGCTCGGGGCTGATCACGGAGACGGACAGACGCGGCGCCGCCATGGTTACGCCTCGACGCCGAGCTCGCGGGCGTGCGCGATCACGTCCTCGATGCCGCCCTTCATGTAGAACGCCTGCTCGGGGAAATGGTCGAACTCGCCCGCGACCACGCGCTCGAACGACTCGATCGTGTCCTCGAGCTTCACGTACTTGCCGGCCGTGCCGGTGAACTGCTCGGCGACGTGGAACGGTTGCGACAGGAACCGCTGGATGCGACGTGCGCGGCCCACGATGATCTTGTCCTCCTCCGACAGCTCATCCATCCCCAGGATCGCGATGATGTCCTGGAGATCCTTGTACCTCTGTAGGATGCGTTGTACTTCCGTGGCCACGCGATAGTGCCGCTCGCCGACGAACTGCGGGTCGATGATCCGCGACGTCGAGTCCAGCGGATCGACCGCGGGATAGATACCGATCTCCGTCAGCGCGCGCGTGAGCACGGTGGTCGCGTCGAGGTGCGCGAACGCCGTGGCGGGCGCGGGGTCGGTCAGGTCGTCGGCTGGCACGTAGATCGCTTGCACGGACGTGATCGAGCCGTCACGCGTCGACGTGATCCGCTCCTGAAGCTCGCCCATCTCCGTGCCGAGCGTCGGCTGGTAGCCTACCGCGGACGGCATGCGGCCGAGCAACGCCGAAACCTCGGAGCCCGCCTGCGTGAAACGGAAGATGTTGTCGATGAAGAGCAGTACGTCCTGCTTCTCGACATCGCGGAAATACTCGGCGATCGTGAGGCCGGATAAGCCGACGCGCTGGCGCGCGCCCGGTGGCTCGTTCATCTGACCGTAGACGAGCGCGGTCGAATTGATCACGCCGGATTCGGTCATCTCGAGCCAGAGATCGTTGCCCTCGCGCGTACGTTCGCCCACGCCACAGAACACGGACTTGCCGCCGTGCTCCATGGCGATGTTGTTGATCAGCTCCTGGATGATGACGGTCTTGCCGACGCCGGCGCCGCCGAACAGCCCGGTCTTCCCGCCCTTGACGTACGGCGCGATCAGGTCGACCACCTTGATCCCGGTCTCGAAGATCTCGGTCTTCGGCTCGAGCGCCGGGAACTTCGGCGCCTCGCGGTGGATCGGCCAGCGCTCGACGTCGGCGGGGATCGGATCGCCTTGGTCGACCGGCTCACCCAACACGTTCAAGATCCGGCCGAGCGCGGCGTCGCCCACCGACACCGTGATCGAGCGGCCCTCGTCACGCACGGGCATCCCACGCATCACGCCATCGGTCGAAGACATCGCGACCGCACGTACCTGGTTGCGGCCGATGTGCTGCTGCACCTCGGCGACCAGCTCGACACTCTTGCCGCCGTCCTGCGCCGGTATCTCGAGGCGCACCGCGTTATAGATCTCGGGGAGCGCGTCCGCCTCGAACTCGACGTCGATCACCGGGCCGATCACCTGGACGACACGGCCCGTTCCGGGTTCCGAGTTCCGGGTTCCGGGTTTGTGGCCTCCGTTTTTCGTCATATCGCCAATCCTGAATCGTGAAAGCTCAAGTCCTTTATTCTCCAGGGGGCTCACGCCGCACGAGTGATTCACGAAACCCGAACCCGGGACCCCACGCCCCGGAACTCGGAACCCGGAACCCGGAACCCGGAACCCGGAACCGTGCTACTCGAGCGCCGCCGCACCGCCTACGATCTCCGCGATCTCCTGGGTGATCTGCGCCTGTCTCGCGCGGTTGAAGTTGCGCGTCAGTGTGTCCAGCATGTCGCCGGCGTTGTCCGTGGCGCTCTTCATGGCCGTGCGGCGCGCACCCTGCTCCGCCGCGGCGGTCTCGACCAGCGCGCGATAGACGCTGTTGCGGACATAGAGCGGCAGCAGCCGGTTCAAGATATCGTCCGCCGAAGGCGACAGAATGTAGTTGGCCTCGCGGCGGCCGCCGTCGGCACGCGGCCCGACGTCCTGCGGCGCCTCGATCGGCAGGACGCGCAGCACGCCCGGCGGCGTGGACAGCGCGGACCGGAACTGCGCGTAAACGATGTCCACCTGGTCCAGCTCACCGCGCTGGAACGCGTCGCGCAGCGGCTCGACCAGCGCCGCGGCGTCGTCCATTCCGGGGCGGTCACTAAGCTCGGTGTGCGCGCTCGCGAGCGTGTGGCCGCGGAAGCGGAAAAAGCTGACGCCTTTCTTGCCGACCACGTGCAGGTCGACGTGCACGCCCTCGCCCTCGAGCCGAGCAACCAGGCGGCTGGCCTCGCGGATCAGGTTCGCGTTGAACGCGCCCGCGAGCCCGCGGTTCGACGTGAGCAGCAGCACCGCCGCGCGCCGCACCTGTTGCGGTCTGCGCAGCAGCGGGAACCGCTCGCGCAGCTCGGGCGCGATCAGCCTGCCGATCACGCCACGCAGCTGCTC
>JBOHRM010001007.1:0-4438 GCA_050732715.1 Longimicrobiales bacterium | reverse complement strand
GCATCACGGTCGCGAAGCTGGGCGAAGCGGAAGTCATGGCGGACGCGGGCCTGCAGGAGATCCTGCTCGCCTACCCGGTCGTCGGTGACCAAAAGGTACGTCGACTCGCGTCGCTCGCCGAACGCATCTCGCTGACTGTCTCCGTCGACTCAGTCAGCACCGCCAGGGAGATCGCGCGCGCAGCCAAGGAAAGGGGCGTCCGGATCGGCACGCTTGTCGAGTTCGACACGGGCTTCGGCCGCTGCGGCCTGCCAATCGCGCAGGAAGCGATGTCAGTGGTCAGCGAGATCGTGGCGCTGCCTTGCCTGGACTTCCAGGGCGTGCTTGTGTACCCGGGCCACTTCCTGGTGGGCCCTGAAGAGCGCGAACGGCTCCTCGAGACGGAGAACGAACGCTTGCGGCTCCTAGTGGAGCTGCTCCAGGCTGAAGGCCTCCAGTGCCAGGTGGTAAGTGGCGGGTCCACGCCGACCGCCTACATGGCCCACCGGTTCGTCGGCATCAACGAGATCCGCGCCGGCACCTATATCTTCAACGACGGGAACGAAGTCGGCTGCGGCGCCGCCACCTACGAAGAGTGCGCCGTGTCCGTGCTGACGACAGTCGTGAGCACGAGCGTGGCCGGCAGGGCCGTGGTCGATGGCGGAAGCAAGACGTTATCGAGCGACGGGCTGCTGACCGGCAACCGGACGGGCTACGGCTACGTGCGCGAGGATGCTCAGATGGTCCTCGAGACCCTGTCCGAGGAGCACGGCCAGCTCGACGTGTCTCGCGCGACGAGGCGCGTCGCAGTCGGCGATCGCTTGCGGATCGTGCCGAATCATGTCTGCCCCTGCGTCAATCTGCACGAGAGCGTCTATGGCGTGGAGGGGGAAACCGTCGTCGTTGAGTGGCGGGTAGACGCGAGAGGCAGAGTGCGGTAGGAACGAACCGGAAGGCGTACAGCATCGACGACAGGGTCGTGTTGGGCCAGGGGAAGACCCGAACGCCATGCCGATTCGAGTCATCGAAAACGAAAGGAGTACAGGCTCCCATCGCGGAGCCAAAACCGGAGCTGGACATCCTTTCCCACCAAACTGCCCATGTCGGCACCTGTGTCCCAACTGATGGGGTGGCTCAAGGCGTCGGACTGGACGGGCCGGCAGGACTCGGCCTCAAAGCCCTCAAGAGGCTCACCGTCCTTGCCGAGGATCTCCACCCGGAGCATGCCTGAAACGTCCGCGTTGACCTCAAGGGCCCCGCTTGCAACCGTCAGCGGCCTCGTGGTCACCCACCCGCCATGCGGGCCGGCGTCCAGCGAGGCGAAGCCGTCCAGTCGAAGCATCGCCAGACCGATGGCGCGCTGCATCCGCTGTCCCTTCTCTTGCCATCCCCTCTGAACCTTGATCAATGCCTCCTTACTGTAAGGGTGGTTCTCGCCTGTGTAGTAAAACCAGATCTTCCCGTCGTGGACTACGGGAGCCGTCATGATGATTGCCGCACTGTCCCATGCCGACGCCTCGCCCCCCTGGAAGAACGGGTTTCCGGAGGAGGGGCGCACCCAGTCGATGCCATCGCGGCTGACAGTGAGCTCCACATACGCCCCGGCCCACGCGCCCTGAATACGTGTCCGGACACGGATCAATCCTAGGTAGAGACCTTCGTAACGAAACGCTGCGAGACCCTGGAAATTGACACCGGCTTCCTCCCCATCCGGCGCGAGCACAGTCTCTGGCTGCGTCCAGGTGACAAAGTCTTGGCTCGTCGACCGCCCTATGGAGGTTGGTGATCCAGGCATCCGAACGTAATGCACGTACTGCTGAATCGAGGGATCCCAGCCCAACAGGTCGGAGTTGTGGGTTCGGCGAAACCACGGCTGCCCATCGCCATTGAGGCGCCAGTGGATACCATCGATCGAGTAGGCCTTGACGAGAGCTGTCCTACCTTCGATGAAGTCCGAATAGATCATCTTGTATCGCCGAACTGGGTCAGGATCGTGCGGGTCCTTCACTACGTTCGGTCTGCGCATCCAGTTCTCGCCCCACCGAATGAGATTGTTGCGACGGGATCCGTCCCACTCCACCTGGCCCAGTTCGGGCTTTGTCCAGTGGACTCCATCTCTGGACACCGCATAGGCGGTTCGAAAAAGTTCCCCGTAGGCGGCACCGGCAACGCCGATCAGCGGCGATACGTACCACATCTTGAACTCACGGCTCTCCTCGTCATAAAGAACCGAGCGCCCGTTCACTTCGACGGTCCACTTCTCCCAGGGCTCGGTGCCCGTCAGGAGCGGGTTTCCAGCGTGGCGCCGTGGGTGGTGAAAAACGCGCTGCAGGCCTTGCATCGCTTCAATCTCAGCGTCGTCGATGAAGAGTCGAGCTGCCCGGGACGGGAGAGAATCGTCGGGATCGGCCGCGATGATTGTCGCCACGACCGTTGCGGCAAGCACCGCCGTCAACCAGTAGGGCAAGTTGAAAGCGACCGACGCTGTGTCTTTGTCACACTCGTCGCTCCCTTCGGAGCCGCCCCGAGCCGAAGCTCCAATCGATCGACCTGCCACCTCCGGCGCTGGAATCGGCATCCGCTCCTGAGGCAGCAGGCGATATGACCGGCGGGAACGGTAATGTAACGGTTCGATTGTCGTACGCCATGTCTACATGGCCGCTCATACGCGGGAGCCCTCCACTCGCTCCCGCTGCCACTACGTGGCAGTCAAGGCAGCGCTGCGGGCATGAGGGCTGCGCCCGCAATGGCAGCGGCTTCCCCAGGCGAGCTCACGACACGAACTGGAAGGCGTACAGCTTCGTGCTCCGCGTGACGAAGCGCAGCGCCACGGTCCGTCCGCGCAATGACGACAGGTCCGCGTTCCCCTTCCACGTCACGATCCGGCGCGTCGCGTTTCCGTTGATGATGTCGGAGTCCGAGGCGCGATAGCCCGCGATCGGCCGGCCCGTCTCGTCGAGCAGCTCGACTCGGGCTGTGCCCAGCGCACCGGTGTCGATGTTCAGCGCCAACCGCGTGCCGCTGATGCTGA
This sequence comes from Longimicrobiales bacterium, assembly GCA_050732715.1. Lineage (GTDB taxonomy): Bacteria > Gemmatimonadota > Gemmatimonadetes > Longimicrobiales > RSA9 > JBOHRM01. Next base: position 1,428 of record JBOHRM010001007.1, on the reverse strand, counting down.
TCGGGACCGTGGTCAATTCACCGCCCTCGTACGAGGCATCGGCGGAGACGAAGCCGTCGACCCGTTGGACGAGACGGCTGATGACCCCGGACTCGCGCAGCTTGTCGGCGTGATCGCCGTGCAGGAAGTCATAGCTGGTGTAATACATCCAGATCTCATCGCCCTTGATGAACATCCCGATCGCCATGTACAGCGCTCCGGAGTCGAAGGCGCCGTCCGGCCCGAGGCCCACGTACGGCGCGCGCTGCACGCGCTGCCAGGCGATCCCGTCCCGGCTCGCCGCAAAGTGAATGTCCAGCGGACCGAGGTTGCGCCGGTTGGCATGCGTGCGCGGGTCGTAGTGGTAGTAGAAGCTCGGGAACATCAGGTACAACCCGGGCACGCGGGGATAGGGAATCACGGCGGGCGTGTACACGTCCGCCTCGGCGGGATCCTGCTTGTCGAGGCCGAAGACGATCTCCGGCTCGGGCCAGGTCTTGAGGTCTGCCGTCTCGGACCGGCCGACCTGGCGGCAGCAGAGCCGGTCGGGCTCGCGATCCCAGCGGCGGACGTAGGCCACGTACTTCTGCAGGCGAGCGTCCCAGAAGGCCACGTTCTGCGTATCGTATTGCCCGCGCGACAGCACCGGCTTGTCGCCCTGGCGCTTCCACCGCAGCCCGTCGGGCGACGTGAAGATCACCAGGCCGCGGTCGGGCTTCTGCCGCCCCGCGAACTTGAATCGTTCGCCATCCGTCCGCTTCGGGTCGATGAAGATGGTGCCGACGACATTCTCGAGTACGATGTTGTTCCTGGTGCTGCCGCGGAAGCTCACCACCCCGAGCATCGGCTTCCGCCAGTGGATGCCGTCGCTCGAGGTCGCGTAGCACATGTTGGTGAACGAGCCCGGCTCACCCGCTTCCCTTACCTCCTCGGCGTTGCACTCGTACCACATCCGGAACTGTCCGCCATCCTCCATGACGCTGCTATAGCCGACGCCCATTCCTTCCCAGGCATGCTCCGCGACGATGTTCCGCTCGTACGTCTTCCGCGGCGGATTGAGCGTTAACTGCACGTTCATCCGGGCGCGAATCAAGGACCCGTCGACGAACACATGTAAGGCCGAGCCGCCTTGGACCGGCTGCTGCACTGCGGCGGGCAGCAGGACGCCGAGCGCCACCGCGCCCGACGCGACGAGGATGCCTGCAAAACGTGCCTTCCCCACTGATTCCCTCCCTATGCCCTCACATCACGGCCTGCCACGGCCGGATTGATGCGTTCTGTACATCCAGCCCACGCGCGCCCCCGTTCTGCACGCCCCCAGCGCTGCTGGACATTCAGGAGACGAGCCACGCGGCGGTGACGCGGCTGCCGAGGCTACCATTCGAGGCGCACGCCGAGCTCGATTACGCGGCTGCCCGCGATATCGTTCAGGCCGATGATGTCCACGCG
>JBOHRM010001006.1:0-1987 GCA_050732715.1 Longimicrobiales bacterium | reverse complement strand
CACAGGTCGAGCGCCGTTTCGCTCAGGCCGGCGACGGCAGCCGACGTCCCGAACCTGACGGAGCTCGTTCATGCGGCCTACAGACCCTACGTCGGACGCCTCGACGGGCCGCCGAGGCCGATGTCCGATGGTTACGGCGAGGTCGTTCGCACCTACCGCGTGACCCTTGCCGACTTATGTTACGACCACCAATCAGCACGTCGTGTCAAGAACGCCTGCCGCGCAGGCATGCTTGGATGAGAAAAGAAAGGAGTCGCTAGGAGTCGCCATGAACACACCTCCGATCGTTTCGCCCGAGGAATGGGAAGCCGCGCTTCAGCAGTTACTCGTAAAGGAGAAGGAGTTGACCCGCGCGCGTGACGCGCTGGCCGCCCAGCGCCGGCGGATGCCGTGGCTGGCCGTGGACAAGCAGTACGAGTTCGACGGTCCGGAGGGCAAGGTGAGCCTGCTCGACCTGTTCGACGGCCGCCGTCAGTTGATCGTGTACCGCGCCTTCTTCGAGCCCGGCGTGCACGGCTGGCCCGAGCATGCCTGCGTCGGCTGCTCGATGCTTGCCGACCAGGTCGCCCACGTCGCGCACCTGAACGCCCGCGACACGACTCTCGTGTTCGCCTCGCGCGCGCCGCAACGGGACATCGAGCGCGTCAAAGCGCGGATGGGCTGGGAGATGCCGTGGTACACGATCACGGACGACTTCGACGCCGATCTCGGCGTGGACGAGTGGCACGGCACGAACGCGTTCATTCGGGACGGCGACAGAGTGTTTCGCACGTACTTCATCAACAGCCGCGGCGACGAGGCGCTGGGCAGCACCTGGAGCTACCTCGACATGACTGCGCTCGGGCGCCAAGAGGTGTGGGAGGACTCGCCAGAGGGGTACCCCCAGACCGCGCCGTACGAGTGGTGGATCTGGCACGACGAAGCCGGCCCGACCGATGCCGACCGACCCGGCCTGATTCAACTCCGCGCAGCTCAGGCGTATTCAGACGGCGGCGAAGCCACGTGATCGCTCACATCGGAGGGTTGCCGGTAGAGGAGACCCTGCTGCCCTTGTTGAGCGGGGTGGTCGGTGGGCTGCTGCTCGTACGCGCCTGGATCGTGTCGCGTCTGTGACGCCCACGGCGCCGGCGACCTGATCGGGCGACGAAAACATTATCATCCGTCCTCGATTTCCATGAGGAGTAAACCGTGCGAACGCGAGCCTGCACGATCATCGACGCCCCGTCCGATCTCGGGCTCCGACGAACGGGCGTCGACGGGCTTCCGGAGGCGCTCCGGGCGGCCGGCCTCGTCGAGGGGCTGCCCAACGTGCGGTATGCCGGGCGGCTGCCCGTTCCGGCGTACGTTCCCGAGCGTGACACGGCCACCGGCGTGCTCAATCCCGAAGGTATCCGACGCTTCAGCCGGACGCTTGCCGAGCGAGTGGATCTCACGCTCGACGACGGTCGATTCCCCGTCGTTCTGGGCGGCGACTGCAGCATCCTCCTCGGGCCTGCGCTCGCGCTTCGACGCCGCGGCCGGTTCGGTTTGTTCTTTCTTGACGGGCACGCCGATTTCTATTCGCCCGAGGCGGAGCCCAACGGCGAGCTGGCGTCGATGGAGCTGGCCGTGGTGACGGGCCGGGAACCCGCGGCGCTTGCCGACCTCGACGGGCTACGCCCACTGATGCAAGAGGAGGACGTCGTGGCGTTCGGCTTCCGCGACGCCGAGTCGGCCGTGGAGCAGGGAAGTCCGGACGTGCGTGAGACGGCGATCCAAAGGTTCGACCTGGCAGACGTGCGTCGGCTCGGTCCCGCCACGGCGGCGCGCCGCGGCCTCGCCGTGATCGAAGCGAACGGAGTAGAAGGATTCTGGCTCCACCTCGACGCCGATGTGCTTCACGATGACGTGATGCCGGCTGTCGATTACCGCATGCCTGACGGCCTCTGGCCCGAGGATTTGACGGAAACGCTGGCCGTCATCCTCGCCTCGCCGCTCGCCCTGGGCC
>JBOHRM010001005.1:0-3243 GCA_050732715.1 Longimicrobiales bacterium | reverse complement strand
GTACAGGTGCTCCGCCCGCGCCGGACCCGCGAGACGTCGCCAATCGCCCAACGCCGTTCGCGCCGCCTCGACCGCGAGCGCCGCATCGTCTGGCGCACCCTCCGGAACCGCGCCGACCTCGTCACGCGCGTCCGATGGATTGAGATGCACGAGAACCCGATCCGCAACGCTCGGACGGAACCGCCCGCCAATGTAACTCTGAAATATCACCGGCATCAGCGCCCCCCAACCGCCTTTTCGCCCGCCTCCTCGCCTCGCTCGATCCGCAGGAACTCGGACAACGACCGACCCGCCGCCAGTATGTGATCCCGCAACAGCGCGGCCGCACCGTTCGCGTCACCACGACGCGCCGCCGCCGCGATCGCCCGATGCTCGCCGATCGCCCGATTCTCACCATGCGTCAACGTGAGCTGCATCCGCATATACCGGTCACTCTGATTGTGCAGCGTGTTCAGCACCCCCAGCGTCAACGGCCGGTCCGCCGCCGACAGCAGCGTCGAGTGAAACTGCCAGTTCAACAACCCCCACTGCGCCACGTCTCGGCGCTCGAACGCGGCCTCGTACGCGTCCAAGATCGCGTCCGCTCGGTCCATATCCTCCGCCGCCAGATTCGGCGCCGCCTCGCGCAGCACCGAGCTCTCGAGCATCGCTCGCAGCGCGAACAGCTCATCGATCGCTTCCAGCGATAGGCTCGACACCACCGCGCCACAGTGAGGATTGAACGCGACCAGACCCTCCGCCTCCAGCTGGCGCAGCGCCTCACGCACCGGAATCCGGCTCACGCCCAGGTCCGCTGCAAGTGCGTCCTGCCGGAGCGGCTGGCCCTCCGCATACTCACCGTGAAGGATCTTCTCGCGCAGCGCCTCGATCGCTTGGTCCGTCACCGTCGTGCGCTCGATCCGAACGCCTCCGGGCGCGACCCGCAGGTTCGATCCCGCCGGCTCCCGCCGGCTCATCGATTTCGTCATGGCTCCCATCCGGGTAGGCCGACCGTGGCGGTCGGTTCTTCCGCGTGCTTCCCCGATGATATAAAATATCCAGACGCCGCGCAACCAACGGCGCGAATCGAAAACGGCACGGCGGAGCCGCCCGGCAAGGCGAGGATCGGCCGGCCGATACGAAGCGAACGCTGCTCGACAATGGAGGTGCGCATGAAGGTCGCACGATGGTTCTGGACCACGGGGCTCTGGGCCGTGCTGATCTTCGTACCCTCGAGCGTGATGGCGCAAGGCACGCTGGAGGACTATCGGCGGGCGGCGGACCTCGATGAGCGGTTCGAGGGGCTCGTGGTCGACGTGCCGGCCTCGCCGAGCTGGATCGGCGAGACGAGCCGGTTTTGGTACCGGAAGGCGGTCGAGGCTGGTACGGAGTTCGTGGTGGTGGACGCGGCGACGGAGGAGAAACGCCCGGCGTTCGATCATGCGCGGTTGGCGGCGTCGCTTTCGGCGGTAGCGGACAGCAGCTTCACGGCGGGGCGTCTGCCGTTTCGGGAGATCGAGTTCACGAGCGACGAGCGGGCGATCGAGTTCGATGCGCTGCGCTCGGAATGGCGTTGTGACCTTGGCGCCTATGATTGCACGCGGCTGGGCGTGGCGGAGGGCGGCGGTCGCGGCTTTGGTGGCGGGCGGTTCGGATTCGGCCAAGGTCGTGGCGGTTCGGAGGAAGAAGAGCCGATCCGGTCACCGGACGGCCGCTTGGAGGCGACGATCGTGAATTACAACGTCGCCGTCGGCGAAGCCGGGTCGGATGACGTGCGTGTGTTGAGTCGCGACGGCTCGGAGGGCAACGCGTACGCGCTGCGATCGATCCGCTGGTCACCGGACTCGCGGAAGCTCGCGGTTTACCGCGTGGTGCCCGGGTATCGACGGATCGTGCACTACATCGAATCGTCGCCGTCGGATCAGCTCCAGCCGAGGCATTCCGAGCGGGAGTACACGAAGCCGGGCGACGTGCTGGACGTTCAGCAGCCGGTGATCTTCGAGGTCGTGACGGGGCGGCAGCTCGTCGTGGACCCTGCGCTGTTTCCGAACCCGTACAACCTGTCGCCGTTCGAGTGGCGCGAGGATGGTCGCGCCGTGACGTTCGAGTACAATCAGCGCGGCCATCGGGTCTACCGGATCATCGAGGCGGACGCGGCCACCGGCGCCGCGCGTGCGGTGATCTCGGAGGAGCCGGAGACGTTCTTCAACTACCGTGCGGCGACCGGCAATCAGCGGGATTCGGGTAAGCGGTACCGCTACGACGTGGCGGATGGCCGCGAGGTGATCTGGATGTCCGAGCGCGATGGCTGGAACCACCTCTATCTCTTCGACGGCGAGACCGGCCAGGTCAAGAATCAGATCACGAAAGGCGAGTGGGTGGTGCGCGCCGTGGATCACGTGGATGAGGAGAACCGCGTGATCTGGTTCCGCGCGAGCGGCATGGATCCGGATCAGGATCCGTACTTCGTGCACTACTACCGGATCAACTTCGATGGCACCGGCTTGACCGCGGTCACGGAGGAGACGGGCAATCATACGGTCGAGTATTCGCCCGATCATGAGTACTACGTCGACACGTGGTCTCGTGTCGACCAGCCGCCGATCATGCAGCTGCGGCGCACGAGCGATCGCGGTGTGGTGATGGCGCTCGAGCGCGCGGACGCCAGCGCACTTCTCGAAACCGGTTGGCGCCCGCCCGAGGTGTTCGCCGCGAAAGGCCGCGACGGCGTGACCGACGTTTGGGGCATCATTGTGCGCCCGATGAACTTCGACCCGAACCGGAGCTACCCGGTCATTGAGAGCATTTATGCCGGGCCGCAGGGTTCGTTCGTGCCGAAGACGTTCAGTCCGCTGACCGGCATGCAGGCGCTCGCGGAGCTCGGGTTCATTGTCGTGCAGATCGATGGAATGGGCACGAACAACCGATCGAAGGCGTTCCATGACGTCGCCTGGCAGGACCTCGGTGACGCAGGATTCCCCGACCGCATCCTATGGCATCGCGCGCTCGCGGCGGAATATCCGTACTACGACATCACGCGCGTCGGCATCTACGGCGGCTCGGCCGGCGGCCAGAACGCCATGGCCGCATTACTTTTCTATCCCGAGTTCTACAAGGTCGCCGTCTCGTATGCCGGGTGCCACGACAATCGCATGGACAAGATCTGGTGGAACGAGCAATGGATGGGATGGCCGGTGGGGGCGCAGTACGCGGCCTCGTCGAACGTCGAGCACGCGCACCGGCTGCAGGGCAAGATTCTGCTGA
>JBOHRM010001004.1:0-2590 GCA_050732715.1 Longimicrobiales bacterium | reverse complement strand
GTCGAGTACGATGATGCCGAGCTGGACGCATGGGCCGCGCGCATCCACGCGCAGCCATGGCGCGAGGTGTACGTGTTCTTCAAGCACGTAGATGATGGTCCGCCGCCAGCAGCTTTCTATTTACTCTCACAATGGAAACGACTAGGCGGCGAAATTGGACATGCGAGGCTAAGTCACCAATAAGTCACCATGCGAACGCAACTCGCTTCTAAATCTCAACCGGGACTTGCGTCCACGTTAATCCGCCCCGAACGACATCCAGTGCACCGGCGCATTCCGGCCCGCACGTCACGAAGCCGAGCGGCATGTCGCCCTCCGGCGCGCCGGCAACCAACAGCCCCGGCACGTCGCGATCTGGAAGCGGGACCCGATACAAGCCTTCCGCCAGCGTGCCCGCGTTGCTGAACCCGATCATGGGCACTGCTGAACCGGGCCCGTACGGATCCAGCGGCCGGTTCGTCACCAGGTGTGCTGGTCGTCATGTCGACGCCAACAAGTAGTCGCCGTCGACCGTCACCGGGCGCGGCGGCACGACGGACACGTCGACGATCTCGCGGTCGCCGAGCGGCCTACTGAGAGTGATGGTGAAGGGTGTAGGCGGGTTGGGTAGGCAGGTATGAGTGCCTTTCCGTGGCCGAACGCTGATCTGTAACTCGACCTGATCGGCGGTCTCGGTCAGCTCGACAAGCTCGATGCGGCCCTCCGCACTCTCACCCGAGTTGCACCCTTGCTCGTGCACGAGTAGATCGACCGAGACCTCGCCCGGCGCTGGCGTGTCCGCCAGAGTGATGTCAGCGCGTCGAGCAACGCCGGTTGGGTCGGTGCAGGCGCTCGCGAGAATCATGCTCATTGGCAACGTCCAAACCTGCACAGCAGCACGTTTCGTCATGACTCCCCCTCAGTTGTTCGTCCAGACATGTGACGCGGCGCACACTCACGATGTCCTCCGTTTCCGCGGCCGGCCTGGCCCCTTGGGCGCGTGCAGCTCGACCAGCCGGTCGAGCGCGAGCTTGAGATAGCCGGGCGGCGCGGCCACGTGAGAGCCGTTTCGTCCGGCGTTCGGCCAAGATTACAACTGGACTCTGACGCCCAGGCCGCCGGCGAAATAGCTGATGTCGTCTTCGCCGCTTTCAACGTTCCGTCCGAAATCGGATTCGGCGTTGTATCTGCGGTACCGTACACGAGGCACGATACTAACGCGCGGGCCGACCGGAAACGCGAGGCCGGCGCCCACGTCGAAGCCGAAGCGGTGATCGCTGGTTACGGACCACTCCGACTCCTGCACTTCCCATCCGACGGCAATCTGGACGTCGGCGCGCGCGACGAATTGATGCAGGATCGCATCGGCGTGCAATAGCAGGTCAAGACCAGGCGTCAACACCGGATTCAGCTCAAGCCCGAGCGCGAACCCCGAATCCGTGTACTCCGCATCGGCGCCAACAGATTCTTCCTCATCGACGCCGAACCTCTGGTAGTTGTAGCCGGCGCGAATGCCGATCATCGGCGCCAGGTCGTATACCACGGTCGCGCCGAGCCCGTAGCTGGGATTGGCGAGGTCGCCGAAATCGCCCATCGGCAAGCTGACGCCGGCGTGGCCCTCGACTGACAACGGCAGCAGACTCTGCGCGTTCACGGCTGGCGGCGTGGCCAGGCCAACACACAACGCCGGCAACCGTTCGCATCGTATCTGGCCGGCTGCCGCCGCACACCGAGCTCGTCGAGGCGCGAATCGGCGACGGCCCCGGCCCCAACCTCGTATCCTACGATGGCCTGCGGCTCACCGTGATCAGCGTGTACGACGGGCCGACGCCGACGCACTGGCGACGCCTCCCGCCGCCGGGCTGACGCCGACTCGGGACATCCCATTGCCTGCCTACCGCAGCGTCATCTGCGGGAGCGCCGGCCCAGCACCGCGTTACGCCACCTGAAAGAGCCGCAATGCCCGCAGGTCGTGCAGCGGTGGAGCGGGCATGCGGGCGTCGTTCCGTGGATTGTGCACCGTGCGTGGATCGTATCGTCCACGTCGAGGGAACGCGTAGTGTTGCGGTTCCGGCGTCCCGGCCGTTCTAGTCGCGACGTCCGTCGCCAGTTTGCTCCGGAGGAGGGTCGATATGCCCGGTCCCCGAATCGCTCAACGTGCATCGCGCATGTCGCGTGCGCCGCTCTCCTACTCTCGCCGCACGGGGAGATTCCTCCTAGTAGTCCTTCCAATCCTCGCGGCTCCACTTCTGGCTTCTTGCGACCCGGCAGCAGGTGTCGGCGTTGACCTGGATCAGTACGACCCTATCCCGCCCCTGGGCGAGTTGGACTTCGAGGCCATCCGGCCCGAGCAGGTCTGGTCCTACTGGGAGCTCCGGCGCTCGTGGGGAGTCGGCGAAGCTGCAGAAAGCGTCGTCGGATCCGGGGGTGCACTCCGCCGGAACGAGCTGCCACCAGAGGCGCTGAAGTCTCTCGCGGATCTCCGGCTTACCACCGGGTTCGAGTGTGGCTTCTCCGTTGGTCGCCAGTACGAAAAAGGGAGAGCGGCAAGCCAAGGTCTGACGGCCGACCTGGTGCCGGGCTTCAAGTACATGGTCGCGGTGGACGAGAG
>JBOHRM010001003.1:0-4682 GCA_050732715.1 Longimicrobiales bacterium | reverse complement strand
GCGTCTCTCTTCCTCGAAATAGCGCTGCTATTCCTTCGTCGTCGTTCCTTGTCAGGGCGGCGCATCGGGTCTCTCGGTGCTACGCGGACTTCCGCAACGAGGTACTAGTGTCCTGGAACTCAGTGCTCAATGACCAGGCCGCCTTCACGGACGGCGGGCTCTTTTTCCGTCATCCCCATCCGGCTCGCGACTGCCACTAGCTGCGCCACGCGACGCACGCGCATCTTCTCCATCACGCGAGCCCGATGGACCTTGACCGTCTTCTCACTGATCCCGAGCTCGAGCGCGATCTGTTTGTTGAGACGTCCCGCGACGACCAGGCGGAAAACCTGTCGCTCGCGCGGCGTCAAGCTGTCGAACTGTCGTTTCAGCCGGTCTTGCTCGAGCCGCTCGTTGCGCATCCGCGACTCGGCCTCGAGCGCCGAGCCGACCGCCGCCAACAACGCGTCATCCGAGACCGGCTTCGGCAGGAAGTCGACCGCGCCTGCTTTCATCGCCCTCACCGTCGTCGGCACATCGCCGAATCCAGTCATGAAGATGACCGGCATCGGTGCACCCGAGGACGTCAGGCGCTGCTGGAGCTCGAGCCCGTCCAGGCCGGGCATGCGGACGTCGAGGAGCAGACAGCCGCGACTGCGCGCCGCCTCGCTCTGAAGGAACGTGCTGGCCGAAGAGAACGTCTCGACGGGGTAGCCGGCGGCCGAGATCAGCCGCGCGAGCGCGTTTCGGACCGACTGATCATCGTCCACGATATAGACGGCAGGTCTTTGGTCGTTCATGAGGTACTGCTCCATCGGATTTTACGTTGTGAGAACGAACCGTCCACCGTCGGACGCACCTGCCTGGCGATCGGGCAGGCGGGCGGGCGCGCAGACCTATCAGGCAACATTCGGCCGTCCCGGAAAACTGAACGTCACGAACGCCACGCGGAATCCGGAATCCTACGCAATTACGGATTCGATCACGGCGCGAAATGCATGCCCGCCTCGGCGTCCACAGGGCAAAATCCGTGCGGATTGAGGCGCGCATCGTTCAGGTGAGAGCCTGGGCAACGCCGGCGCGCGGATCAGTCGTTCGCTGAGCCGGCGACTGGAGGATTGCCGACCCGGGCACGAAGCCCGGCAAGTGGTCCCCGCTCGGGAACGGCCGCGATCGGCCGGCCGACGTCGGTGCGGGGTAGGCCGGTGCCGCGCGCGGTCATGGCGCAATGGGTTTCAAGGTCCGGCGCTTATGCGCGGTGACGCGTGCACATTCCAATCACGTAGGCCCGAAATAAGCGTGTTGGGCTCGTAACCTATGGCGTTCAGGAAATGGAAATCCGTGCGCAGATACCGCGCGCGTTTTGTGACGCACCATCAGGGCAACCCAGGCCTTGAGGCTTCAGGCGTGGGCAACGACCGGTATGCGGTTCGGCTCCCGCCACGCCTTATCGGCCAGGCCCGCCGAGCATGAGCACGGGACGGCTCGCGGTCTGGATCGGATTCACACTGCTCATCCTGGGCCTGCTCGCGCTGGACCTCGGCGTGTTCCGGCGGCGGCCGCACGTCATCGGCGTGAGGGAGGCGCTGGCCTGGTTCGTCGGCTGGCTCGGGCTGGCCATCGTCTTCAACGTCGGTCTGGCGATCCTCCACGAGCGGGGACTCGAGGCGGGACTCGAGTTCTTGGCCGGATTCTTCGTCGAAAAGTCGCTGAGCATCGACAATGTTTTCGTTTTCCTGCTGATCTTCAACTATTTCCGAGTCCCCGCCGCTTATCAGCACAAAGTCCTGTTCTGGGGGATCATCGGCGCCATCGCTCTACGGCTGACCTTCATTCTGGGCGGGCTGGCGCTGCTCGCCCGCTTCCACTGGATGTTCTACGCGTTCGGCGGCTTTCTCGTGGTGACCGGCATGGGATTGATGCGCCGCAAGGAGAGGAGATACGACCCGGAGAAGAACCTTGTTCTGCGCGCGTTCCGCCGTTTCGTGCCGATCTCGGAGGGTTACGAAGAGGACCGCTTCTTCACACGGGGCAACGGCCTCCGTGCCACACCGCTCATCGTAGTGCTCATCGCGATCGAGTCATCGGACATCGTGTTCGCGGCCGACTCGATTCCCGCGATCTTCGCCATCACCCGCGACCCGTTCATCATCTACACGTCGAATATCTTCGCGATGCTCGGACTGCGCGCGCTCTACTTCGCGGTCGCGGGGTTCATGGGCATGTTCCACCTCCTGCACTACGGGTTCGCCTCGATCATCCTGATCCTCGGCATCAAGATGCTGCTCAGCGAAGTCGTCGAGGTGCCGGTCGTGGCTTCGTTGCTGATGATCATCATCATTCTGCTGATTTGTGTGATCGTCTCGCTGCTACGGCCGCGCAAGCCGGACGTCAAGCCTATGCTCGAGCGCACCGAGCGGCTCGGACTGATCCCCCTGCGGCGGCTGCTGCTGATCGAAAACGTGCTCGATTTCGGTGACATCGCGGTGCGCGACGCGTTGTGTCCGGCGGCCAACGTGGCAGTGATCCGGCTCGATCGGCCGTGGTGGGAGAACGTCGAGGTGATTCGGCGAACGCGTTACTCGCGCTATCCGTTGGTCGAGCGGCCGACCGACCGGCCGATCGGCCTCGTGCACGTCAAGGATATCCTGTTCGCTGGCCGTGGCATGCCGCCCGATCGGGATCGCCTGAAGGCGCTAGCCCGACCGTTCTTCGTGCTGTCACAGAACGCTCCGCTCGATGAGGCGCTGAGGCGGTTCCAGACACGGGCGGCGAAAATGGCAGTGGTCGTGGATGGCGACCGGGGCTGGCTGGGGATCCTGACGCTCGAGGATGTGCTAGAGGAGCTGGTCGGCAGAGTCGAGGACGAGTACGATGCGCCACGCGGCGGGCAGACATTCACGTTGGCCGATGCGTTGGCTGCGCACCGAATCATTCTCGGGCTGGAGGCCGAGTCGCTGCGCGACGCGGTCTACCAGCTCGCCGCTCGCCTAGCGCCGAAGGAGCTGGCCGGTGGCCGTGAGAGCGTCGTCGCCGCGGCGCTTCGTGACGGCGAGCGGGCGCATCGGCGCGTGTATCTGGGCGAGGGCGTTGCGATCCCGCGCGCTCGCCTCGATCAGATCGATCGCCCGCTGCTCGCGTTCGGACGCTCGGACGAGGGCGTTCCGCTCGAGTATGGACGCGAGCGCGCCGAGCTCATCTTCCTGCTGCTCACGCCGAAACGCATGCCACGCCTCCAGCCGCGCTTGTTCGGCGATCTCGCGGACCTGGTCGAGAGCGAGTACGTGATGAAACGGCTCAGGCGCGCGGAAACGCCCGAGGAAATCATCGATCTGATCCGCGAGGCCGAACAGATCGCCGTCGATTGACCCGTCCGCGTCAGTCATTCGCGCCGTCGCTCGGACCCCCGTTCAAGAGGTCGGTTCGCATTCTACTTCTGGAGTCAGGACTGCAAGGAGACTTTCGAGGACATCGAAGCCTACGTCGCCTGACGCATGGCTTGGGGGGCATCATCCTTGCGGCGATACGTGTGCGTCCACGGCATAGGAGGAGCGAATGCCTGAGAAGAAGACCCGAGAGCGAGCGGAACGTGCCAGGCGCGCGCGCAAGGCGGCTCGGACCCGCGCGGCACGCAGGCGCGGCGCGTGACGCACTGCTCAGCTGAAACCGTCACGAGGGCACTGATCCAGTTCGACCGGGCCGAAATCCGTTGACCGCATTCGTAGCCCGCCACGGCCTCGAGCTCGGCATTGTCGGGCTCATGGTGCTGACCCATTCGATGCTGATCGCCGTGATCGTGCGCGAGCATCGCGCTCGTAGGCGCAGTGTGCGTGCGGAGCGCGAGAGCGAGGTCGCGCGCGAGCGCGCCGAACGCGATGCAATGAGCCGCTTGCAGGCGCTGGCCCATGCGTCGCGAGCGACCACCTTGGGGGCGCTGTCGGGATCACTCGCACACGAGCTGAATCAGCCGCTGACTGCGATCCTGAGCAATGCCCAGGTGGCCGCGAAGCTGCTGACATTCGAGCCACCACGGAACGACGAAGTCCGCGAGATCCTCGACGACATAGTGAGTGACACCAAACGCGCGACCGAGGTGATCCGGCGTCTGCGCAAGCTGCTGCGCGCCGATGACACGGAACACGGGCCCGTGGATATCAACGAGATCGTATCCAACACGATCCGGCTCGTTGCCGACGACATCATTGTGCGCAAGGTTCGGCTCAGCGTCGAGCTCGAGTCGGGCCTGCCGCCCGTGGTCGGCGACGCCGTGCAGCTCCAGCAGGTGGTGCTCAACCTGCTGGTAAACGCCATGGACGCGCTCGAGCAGATCGCGCCCGCCGATCGGCGGCTCAATGTCGCGACGGCGATGAAGGATGCCGCTCTAGCGATCCGCGTGGTCGACGCGGGACCCGGCGCGCCGCCGGAAGTGCTCGCGCGCATGTTCGAGCCGTTCGTGACGACCAAATCGGGCGGCCTTGGACTCGGCCTCTTTATCAACCGCTCGATCATCGAGGCGCACGGCGGCGCGATCCGCGCAACCGCCGCCGCTCCTAGTGGCCTCGCCATGGAGATCACGCTGCCGTGCCGCCTCGATGCCGCAGAACTCATTGCCGTCGCCGAACCTGGACCAAAGTCCAATATTCCGTTTCCGGAGCCACTGTCACCTTAATCGCGGTGATCTTCCCCTGGACGGAGTATCGAGA
>JBOHRM010001002.1:0-10770 GCA_050732715.1 Longimicrobiales bacterium | reverse complement strand
GAACCCCCACGCGCGGCGCACACGCACGCTCGCACACGCACGCTCGTGCGCGCGTGCCCGCCGATCAGCGGCACAGCGGCGTTGGCGAGACTGGCTAATGAGCGATCCCGGCGTCACTGCGCCGAGGCGGGCGGGAGAATCGGAACAGGCATTCGATCGTTGCGCCGACGGGCGCACGTGGGTCGACACGATGATCGGTCACGAACAGCGTCATTTTCGACGCACGGCGTCGGCGCAGGCGATTTGTCACGATTGATCGACCTCAGGCGTTTCATGTGACGTGCAGGAACAGGATATGTGATTGATCTGACACGATATGCCGCGACCTGCAGAACGCACGACGGGTGTCACCGGACGCCTCAGGGGTTTCATTTCGCTCCCTTTGACGCTGACGGCAGCCGTCGTTCCTGAGCATGGAGGAACTCATGAATAAAGTCAGGTCACTGTTGGTCACGCTCCTCTCGGGCGTTGTCGTTGCAATCCCGACGCCGGTGGCCGGGCAGGAGCGTGGAACCGTCAGTGGGACCGTCGTGGATGAAGAGACCCAGAGCCCGCTCGTCGGAGTGCAGGTCACCATTGTGGGGACGAATATCGACGCCGTGACGAATCAAGACGGCCGCTACATCATCTCGAATGCGCCGGTCGGATCTCGCCAGGTTCGCGCGGTGCGGCTCGGTTACGGCGTCGCCTCACAGACGGTCACGGTCTCCGCTGACGCGCCCGTGACGGCCGACTTCGCATTGGCTCAGTCGGCGATCGCGCTTGAAGGTTTGATGGTGAGTGTGACCGGACAAACGCAGCGCCGCCGAGAAGTCGGGAACTCCGTAGCCAATATCGACATGACCGATATCGAGCTGGCGCCGATCCAAACGTTCTCACAGCTGTTACAGGGCCGCGCGGCGGGCGTGAGCGTCCTCGAAAGCGCAGGAACCAGCGGCACGGGCGCCCGTGTCCGTGTTCGTGGTTCGAACAGCATCTCACTGTCGAATGAACCGCTCGTGATCGTGGACGGCATGCGAGTGAACAACTCACCGGCCTCTCTGGCGATGGGTATCGGCGGCCAGAGCATCTCGCGGCTAAATGACATCAACGCGGAGGATATCGAAAGCGTCGAGATCCTCAAGGGTCCGGCAGCGTCGGCGCTCTATGGGACCGCGGCCGCAAATGGAGTGATCCAGATCACGACGCGCCGTGGGCGCGCGGGCACGACGCGCTGGAACGTATATGGCGAGATCGGCAGCATCACTGAAAACAGTGAATTCCCGGCCAACTACAGCCAACGGGGCAGATTGCTCGTGGGCCCAGACGAGGGAGCGGAGTTCGACGGCTGCGATATCACGCTCCAGGCGGATGACATTTGTGAGCCGCTCGAGCTCAACTCGTTCAACCCGCTGATGCAGAACTCGCCGTTCCGTGATGGCAACCTGTACACGGTCGGTCTCAATGTCGCCGGTGGAAGCGATCAGGTTCAGTACTATCTTTCGGGTGAGACCGGAGACGAGAATGGAATCTATGAAATCAACTTCGTCGATCGCGTCAACCTTCGCGGCAATCTCACGGCAAGACCTCACGACAACGTCGACCTCTCGCTGAACACTGGGTACTTGAGTAGTCGGACGCGGCTGCCGCTCAATGACAACGCCGTCGAGGGATTTCTCGGCGCGGGCTACCTGGGTGACGCTTTCGATGGCGAGACGGGCGGGTACTTCGCTTACGCGAACGATCGGCGTCTCGCCCTCGAGCGATTTCAGAACGTGCAACGTCTGTTCGGAAGCGTAAACGCGTCTTGGCGACCACAGGACTGGCTCGCGATATCAGGTAACGCAGGGATGGACATTCTTAGCCGCGATGACGAGAGTGGTGTCCCGCCCGGGATCTTTACTCCCGGGGAAGATCCCGACAACGCAATCGGCAACCGCTCAATCTTCAACGGCCTCGTCCGCAACTACACGGCGCGACTCAGCGGCATCGGCACGTTCCAAGTCACACCCGATCTAAGTTCCATAACAACTGTGGGCGGTTCCTATCTCGAAGATCGGTTCCAGCGCAGCGATGCGGGCGGATTCAACCTGCTGCCGGGCACGAGCTCGCTCGGCGCGCTGAGCGAGCGGTTCTTCGTTGACGAGTCCGATCAGCGGACGATCACCGTGAGTGGTTTCGTTTCCCAGCAGTTCGGTTGGCGAGATCGGCTTTTCGTGACGGCCGGGCTGCGCGGTGATCGCAACAGCAACTTCGGCGCGGATCTCGGTTTCGAGCTCTACCCGTCCATGAGCACGTCCTGGGTAATCGGAGAGGAGCCGTGGTTCCCGCGATCCGACGTGTTCAGCTCGCTGCGCCTGCGTGCCGCGTACGGCCAATCCGGGCTGATGCCCGATTTCCGTACGGCAGAGCAGTTCTATACGCCGGTGACGGCCACCATTCGGGACGCGTCCGAGCCCGCGATCACCATCGGCGGAGCAGGGAATCCGGATCTCAAGCCGGAACGCTCGCGCGAATACGAGGCAGGTCTCGATGCAGGGTTCTTCAGTGAACGGATCGGCTTCCAATTGACTTACTACGACAAGCGTTCGACGGACGCCCTGGTCGATCGGCTGCTCGCACCGTCGTTGGGCTCCAGCGAAGACCAAACGGTGAACCTCGGCTCAGTAGCCAATACCGGCTGGGAGGCGCAGCTCGACGCGCGAATCGTCGATCTGCCCCAAACACAATGGAGTGCCACGATCAGTTTGGCGACGAATCGCAATCGCCTGCTCGAGCTCGGCGAGGGGATCGAGCCGATCGTGTTCGGCATCGGCGGCGACTCGCAGCACCACGAGGAAGGATACCCGCTGGGCGCCTACTGGGGCACGGAGCTGTTGGGCTGGGACGACACTGACGGCGACGGAATCATCGCCGCTGGCGAGATCGAGCTCAGTGAGCCGAAATTCCTTGGAACGCCGTTCCCGAAGCGTGAGATCACGCTGTCGAGCAGCGTGACCCTGTTCAACTCGGTCCGGATCTTCGCCCTGCTCGACCACAAGGGCGGTCATCACCTCTTCAACTCGACGGAAGAATTCCGTTGCGGAGCTTTCTTCAACTGTCGTGGCATTCAGGACCGCACGGCGCCGTTGGCCGAGCAGGCGGCAGCGGTCGCGACCGCGATCGAGGGAAGCATCGGACCCTTCGTCGAACCTGGCGATTACACCAAGCTGCGCGAGGTTTCCGTAGCGTTCCTGGGCCTCGAGAGGTTTGCACAACGCGCGGGGTTCGGTGGTCTGGCGCGCGTCAGCCTGACGCTGTCCGGCCGCAACCTCGTGACCTGGACGGATTACAGCGGGCTCGATCCGGAGATCAACAGCGGCGGGCAGTCGAATTTCAGCACCTTCGATTTCTTGGGCCAGCCGCCTGTCCGCACGCTGACCGCCCGTCTCGATATCGGCTTCTAACCGCAGGATTGATAGTACTATGAACGCGCTTCACGAGAATCGAAGCCTGTCCCTCCAGCGGCGCTTCGTCTGGAGCCCGGCGCTTCGAACTGTGATACTCGCCGTCGTGCTCGCAGGCTGTGATCTCGACGATGTGCTCAATGTCGAAGACCCCGAGGTTGCGACTCCAGGCTCGGTGCAAACGCCGACAGCGCTTCCGGTCGTGTTCAACGGCGTGATTCGAGATTTCACGTACGCATACAGCGGAACGGGGGATATCGGCGGCGGCGGAAACAACGACAGTCAGATTGTTTTGACCGGTCTGCTGACGGATGAGCTGTGGCACACGGGCACGTTCCCGACACGGCGCCTTATCGACCGGCGTGCGATCACGACCACGGGTGCGAACGGCACAACGGACAACGGCACGCTTTCTGACGCGTTGCGGAACCTTCACCGCGCACGGCGCGCGGCGGAAGGTGCGGATGCCCTATACGTCGACGCCGAGCAGCCCGATGATGCGGGCCGATCCGTTGTAGCCAGTATCGCCGGATACACGTATGTCCTGTTCGGTGAGATCTACTGCGAGGGTGTCGCCTACAGCAGTATCCTCCCCGATGGCTCGACGGAGTTCGGCGCACCGACCACGCGCTCGGAAACCTTCGGTCTGGCAGCCGGCCACTTCGCTGCCGCGATCGAGATCGCTGATGCGGCTGGTGACGAGGATGCGCGAAGCCTCGCCTTGGTCGGATTGGCGCGCACACTGGTGAACGAAGGTGATCTCGGAGGCGCGGCTGACATCGCCGCTCAGGTACCGGATGATTTTATGTACGAGATATTCCATTCGGATAACACTCTTGGTCAAGAGAATGGCGTTTTCATTTACGCTTTCGATTCGGGTCGATACGGCGTCGCCGACAGACAAGGCGATGTGGGGTTGCCGTTCGCGTCCGCGGGCGATCCCCGGGTTCCGGTGGTCGTAGCACCACGGGACCCATTCGATCAGAATCTGGGAAGGGACTACATCGCCCAGGGCAAATACCTGGATCGCAACGCCCCCGTGGTCCTCGCATCCGGTACGGAGGCGAGGCTGATCCGCGCCGAAGCCGCGCTGAACGACCCTGCGCAGCTCCTCGTGCACCTGAACGCCGCACGCGCTCAGGATGGCGTCGAGCCGCTGGCGGCGAACGATATCCCGGCGGACGCGGAGGGACGCGTCGACTTGCTGTTCAGGGAGCGGGCTTATTCGATGTGGCTGACCGCGCACCGTCTCGGCGACGCGCGGCGGCTGATTCGTCAGTACGGTCGATCGGAGGCCGAAACGTTCCCCTCGGGTCCATACTTCCGAGAGGGTCTTACGCATGGAACCGACGTGAACTTTCCACTCCATGTCGACGAGAACAACAACCCTAATTTCACGGGCTGTTTGAACCGCGACGCTTGACGCAAGAGAAGCGCGTGCCCGGCGTGAGTGTTCCCGCCGGGCACCCGCTTTGGTCCCATATCTCACCTGAGCAGGTAGCCGCTCGGCCCGCGCACGACCCAGTAGCCGATGCCGCCGAACATGATCACCGGCAGGCGCGCGTCGCGGTTGGACTCGGGCAGAAGTCGCCGCACGGTGATCACGTCGCCCTGAAGTTAATCCGATGGTGTCAGCTTTTCGTTCGTAGAGGGCTGTCTGCTGCGTCGATCTGTCACGTTGGATCGACTTTGCGCGTTGATAAGTCGCTAATCACTCATCGAGGAGGTCAGATGCTTCCGATGCGTCGTCTCGGACCCTGTGTGCTGGCGATGCTGCTCGCGCCGGCCGCCGTCAGCGGGCAGAGCGCAACCTTGAGCGGCGTAGTGCGCAGCGAGACGCAGTCGGCGGTCCGCGGCGCGTTCGTCACGATCCCATCGCTCGAGCTCAGCACGGCGACGAATGATCAGGGCCGGTATCGCCTGACGATCCCGGCCGAGCGGGCGTCGGAGCGGGTTGTGCTCGCAGTGTCGTCGATTGGGTACCGCGATGTTGAGGTCGAGGTTCAGCTACGCCCCGGTGAGGTCACACAGGACGTGACGATGACCGAATCGGCGATTGCTCTGGATGAGCTGGTCGTTTCGGGGACGGCTGGCCGACGGGACCGGCGCGCACAAACGGCGGCGGTCGCGACTATCGACGCGGCGAGGATTTCGGAGGTCGCGCCCGTTCAGTCGGTCGCGAATCTGCTTCAAGCGCGGACACCCGGCGTCATGCTGAGATCCGTCACGGGTTCGTCTGGCACGGGTCAGGTCATCCGCGTGCGCGGCCAGGCGTCGATCGAGCTCGCGAACAACCCGTTGATCTTCGTCGATGGCGTGCGCGCGGACGCGGGTAGCGGAACGGGTAACAACGTAGGCAACAACCAGGAGTTCGGCGTGGGCGGTGCGATGGGTTCGCGGCTGAACGACATCAAGCTCGAGGACATTGAGAGCATCGAGGTAGTGAAAGGTCCCGCCGCGGCGACCCTTTATGGTTCGGACGCGGCGGCGGGCGTGATCAACGTCGTGACCAAGCGCGGCCGGCGGCAGGGCGGATTCACCCAAACGCTGACGCTCGAATACGGAGAGCAGGACCCGAACTTCACGCCTCCCGACAACTTCGCCCGCTGCGTGGGCGGCAATATGAATCAAGCCGGCTGCCAAGGCGTGCCAGAGGGCACCGTCCTGGCGGACAATCCGCTGCTGCGGACGAATGCGTTCGGGGATGGCCGCATCCGCAACGCCGCGTGGAGTTTACGGGGCGGCGCCGAGAACTACGATGTGTTCTTTTCGCTCGGCGCGGATGACGAGAACGGCACATTGCCGAACAACCGGTTCGGTCGTGTCTCGAGCCGCGCGACCTTTGGTTTCGTGCCGAACGAGCAGCTCCGCATCGAGCTCGGGTTCTGGCTTGGGCGCACGATTACTCGCCTGCCGAACAACGACAACAACATCTTCGGCTGGTTGGGTGGTGGGTTCCTCGGCAGTCCGGCCACGGTAGGCGGTGCGAACGACGGCTGGTTCGGGGCGTTCCGTACGGATGAGGCGATCGGCAGCTTGGAGAATTTCGACAAGGCGACGCGGCTCCAGCCGCGCCTGTCCGTTCAGTACACGCCGTTCAACTGGTTCACCCATCGGTTTCAGGTAGGCGCCGACATCGTCCGCACGCGGGCGTTCCAGCTGTTCCCGAAGAACGACATAGGCTGGTTCGACTCCGCGGACCAGAACTCGGGCCAGATTGCGGAACGGCGTCGTTCGGAGGACCGGATTACCATCGACTATCTGGGCAATATCACGTGGTTTCCGGTGCCCGCATTGCGGGGCGACTTCGCGTTCGGAACGCAGATCACCACGCACACGAACGACCAGACGACCGCGACCGGCATCGACTTGATCAACAACGACGTTCGCGAAGTTTCCGCGGCGGCGATCCGCACCGGTCAGCAGACTTTCGAGGAGGATCGCCAGATCGGCTTTTTCGGCCAAACCACGCTCGCGTTGAACGAGAAGCTGTTTCTCGAGGCAGGCGGTCGCATCGATCGGGCATCGATCTTCGGCGCGGATTCGGAGGTCTTCGTGAGCCCGTCGGTGGGCCTGTCCTGGCTGATCTCGGACGAGCCGTTCTTTGAGAGCGCGATCGGTCCGGGCGCCATCACGACGCTCAAGCTGCGCGGCAAGTGGGGCGCTTCCGGTAAGCAGCCGACGACGGGCTTTCGCACGACCTTCGACCCGAATCCCTTCGCGATCGTGTCGGACGTCCGCAACGGAGTGACGGCGCAGAACCCGGGCAATCCGGACCTACGCCCCGAGCGCAGCTCCGAGATCGAGGTTGGGTTCGACGCCGGCCTGCTGAACGACCGCCTGGGCCTCGAGCTGACGTTCTATCGCAAGAAGACGACGGATCTGGTTGTCGAGCAGGACCTGCCCGGTTCGCTCGGTTTCGATGACGGCCGCCTGGTCAATCTGGGCGAGGTGCTCAACCGCGGTTTCGAGGTCTCGGCGAACGCGCGGGTGCTGACGTATGAGAATCTGGCGCTCGAATTCCACGGCGCGGTGAACACGCTGCACAATGAGATCCTCAATCAGGGCGGTATACCCTCGGGGACGGCTCAGGCAAGGGACACGACGGGCTTCCCGATCGGTAGCATCTGGGACTATAGGATTCTCGAGATTGACACGGAGAACGACCGCGTGATCGTCTCGAAGGATCGGGAATTCATCGGCAATCCTCAGAACCTGCCGGGCTGGGAGACGACGTTCTCGTCGACGCTGACGCTGTTCGGGGCCCTCGGCCTTCATGCAGGATTCGATGCGCGTGGGGACTACTGGTTGTTGGACAGCACGACCGAGTTCCGCGACCGTCAATCGCCGCGCAGCGAGATCGCGATCGTCGGGAATCAACGCGATGAGGACGGAAAGCTCATTGACACGGGCCCGTTCTCCGAGCAGGAAGTCCTCCGCCGCTTCGGGCCGTTCTTCACCGAGGACGGTGACGAGATCGACGCGCAGGACGTCGACACGCCCTATCGGCAGGAGGGCAAATTCCTTCGGCTGCGCGAGATCTTCGCGAGCTACCAACTGCCCGCCAGCTTCATTCAGCGCTACGTGCCCGCCCAGTCGGCGCAGGTCACGTTCGGCATGCGCAATGTCAGCATCTGGACCGACTACAGAGGCTTGGACCCCGAGACCGGTCAGTTCCTGACGGTCCCACAGGACCGCCGCTGGACCGTCAGCTTGAATGTCACGTTCTGAGCGAGGCTGAGATGAGAGTTTTCAGAGGAATCTTCGGCGTCGCCTTCGCCGCGCTCGTCGCGCTCGGCGCCACTGCGTGCGACGATTTCCTGGACGTATCGGATCCCGGTGAGTTGACCGCCGATGAGATCGACCCCGAACGGGACGGCGAGACCCTGTCGAGATCCGCGATGCAGAACCTGGTTGACGCGTTCGGGCAGCTGGTCGTCAACACCGCTTGGTTCACGAACGAGGCGCGGGTTGGTGACACGTTCCCGACGCGCAACCAGTTCGGTCGCCGCAACGTCAGCGGTGACAACGGCACACACAACGGTGAAAACTGGGAGCCGCTTCAGCTCGCGATCTCGTCGGCCGAGGACGCGATTCGGCTGATCGGTGACGCGGGCGGGATCAACGCCGGCCGCGTGTCCTGGGTTTCCGGCTTCGGGATCCTACTCATGGCCGAGTTGTTCTGCGAAGGCACGGTGAAAGTGGATGTAGCCGAGCCTGGGACCCGGCTCGATACGAACCAGATGCTGGACATGGCGATCGAGCGGCTGACCGAGGCGCGTGAGTTCCTGGCGAGCGATACGACGGCTGAGGCCAGGGACCTCGCCACCGCGGCGCTGGTAGGCATTGCCCGTGCCCATCTATTCGCCGGTCGGAGCGATGAGGCGGCCACCACGGCCGGCGAAGTTCCGGAGGACTTCGTGTTCGACTTCGAGCACGTGGATGACGTTGCGAATCGAGGCCGGCTTGCCAACAACGTGTGGAACTTCAGCATCGCGCGGCTCTCGCTCGTCGTGGGTCCCGAGTTCATCGCCATGGCCGATGCCGCTGACCCGCGCATCGCGTATATCGACACGGAGCGCAGGGCCCAGGACGGTGAGCTGCAATTCTTCCGTCAGGACAAGGTAAAGGACTGGGGGGACCCGATCCGGTTCGCATCGGGTCTCGAGGCGCAGTACATCATCCAGGAAGCACAGCGCAACCTGGCCGATGTCATCGACTTCATTAACGAGCGGCGCGAGGTCGGTGGTCTGGAACCGTTCAGTTCTTCGAACCAAGACGAGATCTGGACCGAGTTCTTCAATCAGCTTTCGCGTGACTTCTGGCTCGAGGCGAGGCGAATGCCGGCGTGGCGGCGTGACCTCGAGCACATGCCGTTCATCATCGAGCCTGGAGATAACTATTACAAGACCGGTCTTGGCCTGGTCAGCAACCAGACCTGCCTGATCGTGCCGCTCGATGAGATCGACAATAATCCGAATTGGGAGACATAGTCTGACTCGAGGCGAACGGTGCCAGGCGCGCAAGTTTCGGCCTGGCACCGACCGCCTCATGGTGGTTGCCGCTACATCCCTCCGACGCGCAGTCTGCTGAACGGTCCTCGCCAGAGCATGCTGCGGACGCGCGCGGCGAGCAGGACGGCCGCGACCGCGAGGCCGGCGGACAGGCCGATCCAGACGCCGACCGGGCCCAAACCGAGCGGGAAGCCGAGCACGTAGCCGAGCGGGAAGCCGACGAGCCAGTAGCCGATGCCTGCGATCACCATGGGCGAACGCGTCTCGGCGGCGCCGCGCAGCACGGATCCGCCGGCGACCTGTGCGCCGTCGAATACCTGGAACGCGGCAGCGACGAGCAGGAGCTTGCTGCCGAGCGTGATGATCGCTGCATCCGGAGTATAGAGGCGGATGAGCGTGCCCGGCGCGGCGATGAAGCCGAGCGCGCACAGGCTCATGAAGCCGGCGGCGAGGAGGTAGGTCGCGAGCGCCGCGCGGCGCATCGCGCGCGGCCGATGTTCGCCGATGCGCTGGCCGACGCGGATCGAGCCGGCCATGCTGACGCCGAGCGCGACCATGAACGTGGTGGCGGCGATGTTGATCGTGATCTGGTGCGCGGCGAGCTCGACCGGGCCGATCCAGCCGATCATCACGGCGGCGAACGCGAAGAGCCCGACCTCGAGGCCGAAATGCGCGCCGATCGGTGAGCCGATCCGCGCGATGGTCCGCAGGAGCGCAGGCTCGACCCGCGCGCTCACGCCGCGCAGGGGATGAAGGTCGGTGCGGCGGAGGACGTAGAACAGGATGCCGAGCAGCATTGCCCAGCGGACGGTGGTCGTCGCCCAACCGGTGCCCACCACGCCCATCGCCGGGACCCATCCCTCGATGCCGTAGATGAAGACGCGGTTCGCGACGATGTTGAGCCCGAGGCCGAGAAACGTGATGATCATCGGCGCGCGGACGTCGCCCATCCCCTCGAGATAGTCGCGCACCGCCATGAAGAGCAGGTACGGAACGATGCCCCACACCAGGGCTCGCAGATAGGCGCCGGTCAGTGTGGTCACGCCGACGTCCTGTCCGAGCAGACGTGCGGCATCGCCGCCGGTCCAATTCAACACGCCGAGCGGAACGCTCAGCAGCAGTGCGAGCCAGACGCCCTGCACGAGCACGCGCCGGCATTGCGCTCGATCTCCTGCGCCGAACGCTTGACTGACGAGCGGCGTCATGCCCAACAGGATGCCGACGCAGACGATCACGCCGAACGAGTGGATCGCACTGCCGATGCCGACGGCGGCGAGCGCGGTGGCGCCGAGCGGACCGACCATGATCGTGTCCGCCGTGTTCATTCCGAC
>JBOHRM010001001.1:0-2408 GCA_050732715.1 Longimicrobiales bacterium | reverse complement strand
GGTGAGGGGGACGCCGAGATCGGCGCCGAAATCCAGCTCGACCGCGACGGCGCGGGCGCTTGGCCGCGATGCGTCGCTCAGCGATCCTGCGTGTCGGTCGTCGTATCGACCCGCGGCGGCGCGTTCTTCACGTGTCGCTCGAGCCAGCGGTCTTCCTCCCAGAGCATGTGAAGGACGGATTCGCGCGCGGCGTAGCCGTGGCTCTCGTGCGGCAGCATGATGAGCCGCGCGGTCTGGCCGAGGCCCTTGAGCGCGGCGAAGAACCGCTCGCTCTGGATCGGGAATGTACCGGAATTGTTGTCGGCCTCTCCGTGAATGAGCAGGATCGGCTCGTCGACCTTCTCGGCGTGCATGAACGGCGACATCGTGAAGTAGACGTCGGGCGCCTCCCAGTACAAACGCTCCTCGGATTGGAAGCCGAACGGCGTAAGGGTGCGGTTGTACGCGCCGCTGCGCGCGATGCCTGCGCGAAACAGGTCCGAGTGTGCCAGGAGGTTGCCGGTCATGAATGCGCCGTACGAGTGTCCGCCGATGGCGACGCGGTTCGGGTCGACCACGCCCTGGCGCGCGCCCTCATCGATCACGGCTTGCGCGTTCGCCACGAGCTGCGCGCGGAACGAGTCGTTCGACTCAGCTTCGCCCTCGCCGACGATGGGCATGGCGGCGTTCTCGATGACCGCGTATCCACGGGTGACGAACGGCACGGGTCCCGAGTAGCTCACCGACTTGAACTCGTGCGGCGAGTCGGTCCGCTGCGCCGCCGCATCCGCGCTCTTGTACTCGCGCGGGTACGCCCACACGAGTGTCGGCAGCGGGCCATCGCGCCCGGCGTCGTATCCGGGCGGCAGGTAGAGTGTCGCGGTGAGCGCGACGCCATCCGCGCGCTGGTACTCGAGCGCCTGCACCTGGATGTTCCTGAGCTCCGGATACGGGTGCGGGAACTCCGTGATCGGCGAGACGTCGCCATTCGACAGGTCACGGAGGAAATAGTTGGCGGGCTCATCGTTCGACTCGCGACGGGTGAGCAGCGTCGGTCTTTCGGGGTCGATCACCTCGATTGGGAATTCGTAGTACGGTGCCTCGGAGCGGAACAGCTCGTCCGTTTCGCCCGACTGCAGGTCGTACCGGCGCAGGAACGGCCGATTGCCCTCGGGCGAGGCGCCGGTCCCCGTCAAGAAGATCGCGCGGCCACCGTTCGCGGTCAGCAGGACCGACGTGCCGCGGTCGGTCGCGCGCGTCACGGGACTGCCCGGATTGTTGTAGGCGTCCTCGTAGGAGTAGTCGAAGACGACGGTCTTCTCGCCGGGCCGTTCGGGGTCGAAGCGGTAGACGCGCCGTGTCCGGGTCGACCACCACGTCTCGTACAAAAGGCCGAACCCTTCGGGCGCCCACTGAACCCCGGCGTAGCGCAGCGGCAATGTTGCGATCGGCGTGGGCTCGCCGATGAATGGCGCTTCGAGCATGAACAGCTGATCGCGTTCCGCCGCATCGACGCGCGCATCGCCGCCGTCGAGCGCCTCGATCCAGTGCAGCGTGGCATCGGCGTCATCGCGCCACGCGATCGAACGCACACCTGTCGGTACCGAGCCGAACGCGGTCGGCACCTGCTCCTGAAGGGGCAGGTCCGCGATCTCGGTCACGACGTTGCCGTCGGTGTCCCATACCTCGATGCGGTTGGGAAAGCGCGATGCCGGCACGAGATAAGAGAACGGGCGGTGCATGGTTTCTACGAGGAGGTAGCGGCCGTCGGGCGAGGGGCTGGCGTCGCCGATGATCGCGGGGGCGCCGAGCGGCGTCGTCTGGCCGTCGAGCGTGACGCGTTGCAGCAGCGACGTCGCGTAATGCTCGAACAACGCCTCGTCGTGCGGGTCCTCGAGCAGGTCCTGGTAGGTCCGCGCCGGCGCGGCATCGCCCGACGCTTCCTGCACGATCGGACCCGCCGGGACGCGGCTGTCGGCTGGCGGCTCGCCGCGCCCGGCCGGCACCGTGAGCACGATCAGAGATCGGCCGTCAGGCAGCCACTCGTAAGGAGAGCCGTACGCGTCGTTCACGGCCGCGTCGATGAGCCGCCGCGCCTGGCCGGTCTCGACGTCGGCGATCCAGAGCTGAACCTGGTCCTCGGCGTCGTGGGTGAACGCGATCGACCGGCCGTCCGGCGACCAGCGCGGGTTGCGCAGTCGCGGCTCGGCCGGTACGCCCGTGATGCGACGCTCCGTGCCATCCAGGTTGCGGATCAGCAGGCCGGTGTACGGCCGTGCACGGCTGGGACCGTTCGTCCGCGGATTCATGCGTAGGCCGGCCAGGCGTAGCTCCGGCTCGGCGAGCTCCGCGATCGAGGGCAGTGCCGGCCGCTCGAGCAGCAGAAGCTGCGTTGCGTCCGGCGAGAGTGAGACGGCCGGTGCGACGGG
>JBOHRM010001000.1:0-7534 GCA_050732715.1 Longimicrobiales bacterium | reverse complement strand
GAGCGGACGCCTGACCACGCGCGTCGATCTGGGCGAGCGCCCAGGCGGCCTGCTCGCGCACCTCCGGCGAATCATCGCGCGCCAGCACATTCGCGAGCGCATCCGCGCTCTCCGCGCCGTGCAGGTTTCCCAGCGCCCAAACGATCGTCTCGCGCACCACCTCGGGCTGCGCTCGCGCCAGCGCGGCCGCGAGCGACCCGACCGCCTCCCGCCGGCCGAGCACGCCGAGACCCCACGCGGCGATATGCCGAACCTCCACGTCGGCATCGGCCAGAGCCTCGCCCAACGCCGAAACCGCGCCCGCCGTCTCCAGCCGCGCTAATGACTCGGCCGCCGCCGCCCGGACGCCCGCGTCGGCATCCGACTCGAGTGCCCGAATGAGCGCGGCCTCCGCATCCGTGACACCCAGCTGACCCAGCGACCGCGCCGCCTCCGCCCGAACCCGAGGATCGGCGTCGTCCAACGCCGCGATAAGCGCGGCGCCCGCTCGGATCTCCTCCACGCGGCCGAGCGCCCACGCGCTCGTCATGCGTACCTCGGCCGAGGCATCCTCGAGCGCACCGATCAGCGCGTCCACGGCGCCGCGCGAACCCGCCAGACCGAGTCCGAGCGCGGCAGCCTCGCGCGTCCCGGCCGCCGTGGCGGTCAGCGCACCCAGCAGCGCTTCAACACCGGCCTCGCTCTCACCGGCCCCGAGCAGCCGCGCGGCGATCGAACGCACACAGGGATCGGTGTCGCGGACGCCTTCGGCGAGCACCGGCACGACGCGATCATCCACCCGCCGTGACCGCGCCCAGCGCGCCGCCGCGGTCGAGCCGACCGCGCGCGACGACGGTGGGGACCCGTGCCAACCCCCCATCCATTGCTCGATCGCCACCGCCGCCAGGGCGCACAACGTCTCCGGCGCACCGCGCGCCGACCGCAACACCTCGGCCGCCAGCGCCGCCTCGTCTGGATCCTGCACCACGCCGACACCGACACTCGCGACGCGCGCCGCGCGCAACGTGCTCGGGCGGCCATCGGCATCGATCGCGCGAGCCACTTCCGGTGATTCCGCGCGCTTCGATCCGGCCGCCAGCATGCCGACAAACGCGCACAACGTTACCAGCGTTCGCATCGTTCCTCCGTTCATTGCTCAGCTCCACTGCGTATGATCGGCGTCCCCCGGGGACCCGGCCGTCTCTCCCTAAAATATGCTAAAATTTCAGCACCCTCGGACGCGCACTCGGGCGCCCGGCGTGGCGGTTCACGCCGGCGGCGCGTCAGGTGTTTAGGGCCCGCTCAGAAATAAGCTGGTGCATTCGGCCGCCGCTGCATCGACTGTAACAGCGTTGCCCCCTCCTTGAAGTAGCGCTGCTACTCCTGCGTCGGGGCGCCTTGTTACAGTCGCGCATCGACGGCCTCGGTGCGACCCAGTTATTCCTGAGCGGGCCCAGTGCGGATTTCGAGCTGACGGTCGCGCGTCGGGTCGGGCCGCTGCGTCTGCTCGCGGCCGGCCGTGGCTTAGCCCGCATTGCCGGCACTTGCGCCGGCCGCTTCCCAGCGCCAGCATCCGTTTCGCTGAATCAGTTCCGGCATGTCCGTGTCGGTGACCGCCGCATCAGGTATCATCACAGTGGCCGTCGCTCGGACTCACAACGTGGAGGTCCCGGTGGTTCTCGAACGAGTAGCGCGCTGCGCGCTGCGCGGGCTCATCCTGGTCCCGGTCCTGGTCGTCGGTGCCTGTGACCTCGGCTCGCGGCCAGCGGGTCTGAGCATCCCGGTCGAGCAACACGTCCTCGACAACGGGTTGCGCGTGGTGTTGTCGCAGGACACGACCACGCCGACGGTCGTCGTGGCCGTCTATTACGACGTCGGCTTTCGCACCGAGCCGCGCGGCCGTACCGGCTTCGCGCATCTGTTCGAGCACATGATGTTCCAGGGCTCGGCGAACCTGGGCAAGAACGAGTTCATCGAGCTGGTGCAGTCGAACGGCGGCGTGCTGAACGGATCGACCCGCTTCGACTACACGAACTATTTCGAGGTCGTCCCCGCTAACGTTCTCGAGACGGTGCTGTGGGCGGAGGCCGACCGTATGCGCTCGCTCGACATCGGCCAGGAGAACCTCGTCAACCAACAGGGCGTGGTGATGAACGAGGTCAGGGTCAACGTACTGAATCAGCCGTACGGTGGCTTCCCATGGCTCGACATGCCGCAGCACGCCAATTCGAACTGGCAGAACGCCCACAATTTCTATGGCGATCTCGAGGATCTCGAGGCGGCGACGCTCGAGGACGTCCGTGGGTTCTTCGATCAGTACTACGGTCCGCAGAACGCCGTTCTCGTGCTCGTCGGCGATTTCGATCCTCCGCAAGCGACGAGGTGGATCGAGCAATACTTCGGTGACATCCCCGGTGGCGAGCTTCCGACGAAGCCGAACGTCACGGAGCCGAGACAGGAGGAGGCGAAGCGGGCGTCTCGCACGGACCCGCTCGCGACCCGGCCGGCGCTCGCCATGTCGTGGCACATGCCGCCGCGGAGCACGCCGGAATATTACGCCATGGGCGTTGTCGATCAGATTCTCGCACAGGGCCGGGACAGCCGTCTGTACGGATCGCTCGTGCAGGACAAGGGCCTGACCGGCGGCGTGAGCGCCGGCATCAATCACAGCCTCGGCAATATGTTGAACATCGGCGGGCCGACGCTGTACACCGTGTCGCTGTTCCATGATGCGGATCACACGGCGGAGGAGATCATCGCTGCGATCGACGAACAGGTCGAGCTGCTGCGGTCCACGCCGATCGACGAGGAGACGCTCGAGCGCGCGAAGACGAAGCTGCGCTCCGCGCTCTACTCGTACATGGATTCACTGACCGGGTTCGGCAAGGCGGATCTGTTGGCCTCGTTCGCGCTCTTCGATGGCGATGCCTCGTTGATCAACGGCGTCGAGGCCGAGCTCGATCGCGTCACGCCGGCGCTTGTGCAGGCGACGGCCGAAGAGTGGCTCCGCCCGATGAACCGCACGATTCTCGAGGTCCAGCCGGCGCCGGCGGCTACGGAGGAGGTCCCATGATCCCGCGATCGGTCGTCATTCCCTCGCTCGCCGCTGCGGCGCTGGCGCTCGCCGTGCCGGCGGCGGCACAGCAGGCGCCGCCTGCTCCGGGCGCGCCCAAGGATTTTCGGCTACCCGAGACGCGCGCGTTCTCGCTGGACAACGGCGTGGGTGTCACCTTCGTGCCGTTCGGCACCACACCGAAAGCGCTGCTGCACCTTGTCGTACATGCGGGCAACGCCGACGAGTCGGCGGACGAGGTCTGGCTGATCGACTTGACGGGCGACCTCATGCGCGAGGGTACGACGTCACGCACGGCCGAGCAGATCAACCGCGAGGCGGCTGGGATGGGCGGCAGCTTGAACGTGGGCGTCGGTCCGGACGAGATGGCGGTCGGTGGCGAGGTTTTGTCCGAGTTCGCACCGGAGATGGTCCGGCTCATGGCGGACGTGGTGCGCAATCCCGCTTGGCCGGAAACGGAGCTGCCCCGGCTCAAGACGGATCGGGCGCGGCAGCTCGCCATCGCGCGCAGCCGGCCGCAAGCCGCCGCGCAGGAACGATTCCTCGCGATGATGTTCCCCGAGCACCCCTACGGCCGGCTCTTTCCGGCCGACGATCAGCTCGCGGCGTACACGGTCGATCAGGTCCGTGAGCTGTACGCGCGTACCGTTTCACCCGGCCGCGCCCACCTCTACGTGGTCGGCCGGTTCGACGAGGCCGCGGTCGAGACCGCGGTCACCGAAGCGCTCGCCGATTGGACGGGTGACGCGCCGATCACGCGGACACCGCCCGAGCCTGGCTCGGCGCGTATGGTTCACGTCATCGACCGCCCGGGCGCGGTCCAGTCCTCGATCTACCTCGGCCTGCCCGTGATCGACCCGACGCATGACGATTGGACCCGGCTCGAGGTCACGAACACATTGCTCGGCGGCGCGTTCGCGTCACGCATCGTGCGCAACATCCGCGAGGACAAGGGCTACACGTACTCGCCTTTCAGCACGGTCGGGACGCGCTTTCGGACGGCGTACTGGGCGCAGGTCGCCGACGTGACGACCGAGTTCACCGGCGCCTCGCTCACGGAGATCTTCAACGAGATCGAACGGCTGCGCACGGAGCCGCCGTCCGAAGATGAGCTGCAGGGCATCAAGAACTATCTCACCGGCACGTTCACGCTGCGCAACGCCTCACGCGGAGGGCTCGCCGCGACGCTGCAGATGGTAGACCTGCACGGCCTGCCGTCCACCTACCTCGAGAACTATGTGAGCAACGTACAGGCGGTTACGCCGGAAGACGTGCGTCGCACGGCCGAGCAGTATCTCGATCCGGCACGGATGGTCATCGTGGTCGTCGGCGACCGCGAGGTCATCGAGTCTCAGCTCGAATCATTCGGCACGATCGTAAATTAGAACGGTTCCCGGTTGCCGGTTGTCGGTTGCCGGTGCTTGACTTCACAAGCTGGAACGCCGTAGCCGTTAACTGGGAACCGGTTACCGGGAACCGGCTAACGGATCCACCAGACTGGCGCGGTCGCGAGCGTGCCGCGTAGGTCCATCTCCATGCCGTGCACCGAGTTGCGCGCGAGGATAAGGTCGGGGAAGTAGTACAGGAAGCTCCACGGCTGGTCTTCTCGAAGGATGTGCTGCAGCTCGTGCCACACGGGCAGCGCATCCTCACGGTTCGCGGCGCTCGCCACTCGGTCGATCAGCCGGTCGGCGTCGGGGTTCTGATACGACGCGAGCTGAAACGGCCCGTCCAGATTCGCCGAGTGGAAGTAGTTGTGCAGGTCATCGATGCGGAAGTCGGACGTGAGGCCCATCAGCACCGCGTCGAAGTTGCGTTCCGGTGAGCTCACGTCGCCCACCAGCGTGCTCCACTCCGTGGGTCGGATGCGCACTTCGACGCCAATGCTGGCGAGCTGGGCGTGCACCACCTCGGCGGCCCGGCGGCTGACTTCGCTCCGTGCGGGCAGCTTGAGGTCGAACCGCATCGGCTCGCCGTGCGGTGCCTCGATGCGGCCATCGCCGTCGCGGTCCGCTAGGCCGGCGGCCGCCAGCAGCTCTCGCGCGCGCTCGGTGTCGAACGGGACCGGGTCGAGCGACGGATCGTGGGCCCAGTGGTCCGGGTGCACGGGACCGGTGGCGATCTCGCCGAAGCCGGCGCGCACGACGTGAAGCAGGGTCTCGCGGTCGATCGCCATCGTGAGCGCGCGGCGTACGCGCGCATCGCCGAACGGCACGCGCTTGCCGTTCCAGCCAATGAAGGCGTACCGAAAGGATGGCCGTGCGAGCCCGCGCAGATCGGCGTGCCGGTCGAGCTCGGTGAACCCGTCGGCGGGCGCATCGATGAGCACGTGTGCACCTCCGCTGAGCAGCTCGGCCACACGCGCGGTCCGGTCCGGCACCACTCGCCACACCAATCGGTCGACGCGCGGACGGCCGCCCAGGTCGAGCGGGAATGTACGATTCGCCTCGAACACCCAATGTTGGCCTGCCCGGCGCGAGACGAATCGGAACGGGCCGTTGCCGATCGGCGCACGGTTGAAGCTCGCCAGCTTCAGCTCTCCGGGAGCGATGTCGGCGAGGCGATGCGCCGGCGCGATGGGGAGTACCGCCGCGGCCGCGAGCGGCTCGGCGTGCGGCCGAAAGCCGACGCGGACGGTGAACGAATCGATGAGTTCGACCGATGTCCATTCGCGCAGCTCGGCGGCGTTCGGATACGTGGTGCGCGCGTCCATCGCCCGCTCGTATGTGAAGCGTACGTCGGCCGCGGTCGTCTTCCTCCCGTCGTGCCACAGCACGTCATCGCGGAGATGAAATGTGACGGCCGTGTCACCGTGGAACGTCCATGAGCGGGCGAGATACGGCTCGAGCTCGAGGGCGGGGCCGTAACGGATCAACGGCATGAACAAGAGGAACCGGTTCACCTCCTGCGTCCATGCGTCCGCGGTCACCAATGGGTTTGCGTGGTCCAGGTCGGTGGCTCCCGCGATGACGAGCGTGCCGCCGTACCGCCCATCCGCCGCGGCGATCCGAGGCGCACGGTCGACCCCGCACGCGAGCGGCCCCAGGGTCAATAGAACCAGGAGATGCACGCCGGCGGACGGCGCGGCGCGGGCCCAGCCGCTGCGATGATGCATCCGGACTCCAGTGACCTGCTCTCGGTGTGTTTCGTCCCGTGCGCTGCGAGACTCGAGGGCAGCCAATGTAACGTCGAGGCCACGGCGCCGGAACGGCGCCGATCACGCGAAAGGCCGCCGCCTCGACGTCTCGCCGGCCGTCAGCCTCCCACGCGCTGGACGCGCTCGAACTCGGCGATCGCGTTCATATGGTCGATGATCGCTTGGAGCTCGGCGAGTCGCGCGGTGGTCAGCGCGTTCTGAGCGGTCACGACCTGGAAGTTCGTGGCGAGACCGACGTCGAACCGCATACGCTCGGCCGCGACGTTCCGCTCCGAGGCTTCGCGACTCCGCCGCGCGGCTTCGATCTGTAGGAACGTGTTCCGCACGGCCAAGCCCGCGGCGTGCACCTCCGTGATGATCGTGAGCTCCTGGTTCTTGACCGCGAGATCGGCCTGCTGGAGCGCCAGCCGCGCCCGCTCGAGATCGACCTTCGCCCCGTTCGTGCCGAGCGGATAGGATGCATTGAGCGACAGGTTCCACGTCGGCGTGTCGAAGTCCGCGATCGAACGGAGCCCATCCCCGTAGCCGCCGGATTGAATGAGCACCGGATCTCCACCGAGCTCGGAGCGCTCGAACAGGTCGCCACCCACGCCCTGGAGTGAATACGACGCCGTCAACGTCAGGTCGGGGAGTGCGCTGCTGCGCGACACGCTCAGGTCCACCTGAGAGATGTCGAGCTGCTGTCGTTGCTGGCGGATGTCGGTCCGCTGGCCGAGCGCCACCTCCGCCGCCGCGTCGATATCGACCTCCTGATTCACCAGTGTCGGCTGATCCGTTGGATTGACGGTCTGTCCGAGTAGTGGGTCATCGGCTCCGCTCACGAGCAGGCGTTTGAACGCGAGCTCCTGGTTGCGCCACTGTATTTCGGCGTCCAGCAGGCTCTGCTGGGCGATGGCGACCTGTGCCTCGGCCTGGGCGAGGTCGAGCTCGACCATGCGGCCCGCCTGTACGCGGATCCGCGTCTCCTCGAGCAGCTGTTCCGCCTCGGCGAGGCTGCGACGCTGAATTTCGATTCTCTCGATCGCGGATCGAAGGCCCCAGTAGGTTTGCCGGACGGCGTGCGAGATGTTCTCGATCTGACTCTGCACCTGGAGGTCGACGATCTCGGTTTGGATCAGCTGCGTTTCGAGTGCGGCCCGCTGGTTGTCCGTTTTCAGACCCGCGAGCAGCGGCTGCGAGTAGTTGAAGCTGAGCGACGAGCTGTAGCTCGGGTTGCGTACCGAGAAGCTGTTGTTCGACTCGGTGCGGCTGTTGTTGAAGTTCGCGCTCAGCTGGCCGCCGGACCACGGCATCATCTTCGAGAACGCCGTGTTGAACGTGTGCCG
>JBOHRM010000999.1:0-4137 GCA_050732715.1 Longimicrobiales bacterium | reverse complement strand
GTTCGCGGGCGGCGCGCCGGCGGGTCCCGTGCTGCGTGTGCCGACGCCGACCGAGCCGCGCATCCAGCCCGAGCCCGCCGAACGCGCGCGCGCTGGCCAAGCCCGGGATCAAGCGGGCGTCGTCGCTCCGATCTCCTTCACGCTGATCGTCGAGGACGGCGGCCGTTTCCGCGACGCATTCTCGCCGACGCACGACGTGCGCGTCACGCGCGACGGTGGCCGCATGACCGTGCGGCCGCGGGACACGCTGGCCGGCGATCTTTCGCTGTTCCTGCCGCTCGCGGGCGAACGCGTCGGCATCACGCTCGCGACGCACCGGCCGTCGAGCGAGAATGGCTACTTCATGCTGACGCTGTCGCCGGGTGCGGTCGACGCGTCGACGATGCCGCGCGACGTCACGGTCGTCGTCGACGTCTCGGGCTCGATGTCGGGCGAGAAGATCGAGCAGGCGAAGGGCGCGGTGCGGCAGCTGCTCGGCACGTTGTCGCCGGAGGACCGGTTCCGGCTGATCCGATTCAGCAGCGGCGTCGAATCGTACCGCGCGGATTGGACGGCCGCGTCGGCGGACGCCGTGCGCGCGGCGCGCGAGTGGGTCGAAGCGCTGAGCGCCGGTGGCGGCACGAACATCGCCGGCGCGCTCGACGAGACGTTCCGTGCGACGTCGTCCGAGTCACGGCTGCCGGTGGTCGTCTTCATGACGGACGGCGAGCCGACGGTCGGCGAGACGAACCCCGAGCACATCGCGCAACGTGCGGAGGCCGTCGCGGGCCGCGCACGCGTGTTCGCCTTCGGCGTCGGCTACGACGTGAACACGGTGCTGCTCGATGGGCTCGGCGCGGTCACACGCGGCACCGCGCAGTACGTCGAGCCAGGTGAAGACGTCGAACGCGCGGTCGGCCTGCTCGCGGGCAAGATCCGACACCCCGTTCTCGCCGATCTCGACATCGATGACTCGCCGGTCCGGTTCGTCGAGGTCTACCCGGAGCGGCTACCGGACCTGTTCGCGGGCGAGGAGCTGGTCATCTTCGGGCGTTACGCGGGCAGGGGTGACGGCAGCCTCACAATCACGGGCCGGCGCAATGGCCGTGCGGAGCGCTATGCGACGCGCGCGCGCTTCGCGGACCATGAAACGGACAACGGTTTCATCCCCCGGCTCTGGGCGTCCCGCAAGCTCGGCGTGCTCGCGCAGCAGGTGCGTTTGAACGGGGCCGACCCCGAACTGATCGATGAGATCCGCAACACCGCGCTACGCTACGGGCTCTTGAGCGAGTACACGTCGTACCTCGTGCAGGAGCCGCAGCTGGCCGCCGCGTCGCGGGACGAGCTGTTCCAGCGTGTCGCTCCCGAGTTCGCTGCCATGGCCGCCGGCGGTGAAGCCGCCGTGCGTCGCGCGGAACGGCAGCGCGCCGACCGCGACGCGCGCACGCTCGACGGCGTCGCTGAGGCGCAGCGCGTCACGCTCGAAAGCCTCGTTGTCAGAGGCAGTGCGACCGCCGGCCGCTCCCCTGGCCGCTCCGTCGCAGGCCGCGTGTTCCGCGAGGAGGACAGCGCATGGGTCGATGCGCTGCACCGGCCGGACCTGCGCGTGATCGACATCGAGCCGTTCAGCGCCGCGTACTTCGCATTGCTGCGCAGACTGCCGGAGCTTGAGTCCTACTGGGCGGACATGTCGAGCGTGCTGGTCGCGGGCCGCGAGGTCAGCATCCGTGTGAGCACGGGCGGCAAGACGCAGTTCTCTGGTTCCGAGATCGCGCAGGTCATCGAGGCGTTCCGCTTTGGCGCGACGTAGACGTAGACCCGTACTCATGAGCGAGGCGCATGCCGACAACTCGTCACGCGTTCGGCGCCCGCTGGGCCATTGACGAGTTTCCCGTACTATTTGCGGAGAACTCGTCAATGGACGGTGGAGACAGGCACCCGTGACGTGTTGTTGGCTCCCGGAAGGATTCGGATGAGAACGCGTCCCACTGCGCGAATCGTCCATCAGGGTGCACCCAACAAGTGGGCGGTTGTGCAAGTTGTTGCGGCGATTACGTCGTACGAGTGGAACATAGCGGAACGCGGTTCCGGGAAAGGTCGTGCCATCGCGAATCGGCGGCGCGAGCCGGCACCGCTGGATTCGACGATGAAAGCGTGAGCGCAGACTGGGCGGAGGTGTACCGCACGAGCTTCGCGGACCTGGTCCGTTACCTGTACCGCAAAGGTGTGGGACGCGGATCGGGCGCAGGACCTCGCGCAGGAGGCGTTCGCGAGGGTGCTCGACCATGCGCCGGACAACCCGCGCGCGTGGGTGTTCGCCGTCGCCGGCAACCTGGCGCGGGACGAGTTGCGATCGGTGGTGCGTCGCAAGAAACATCTCACGCTGTTGAAGAGTAAATGCTGGTGCTGCGCGACGGGACGAAGGTGCCGAGCAGCCGGAGATACCGTGCCGGGCTTCAGGCGCTCATGGAGTAAGCGCGTCGATCGACGCCTCAACGCCGGAGGTGCAACATGATGCGTTCGATGAGGGTTTCGTTTCCCATGTGCGTGATCTGCGGGCTTGCCGGCTGCGCTCCGGCACCTCAGTCCGACGATGCGCTCACGGAAGCGGAAGTGCTCGATGCAATCCAGACCTACGACAGCGCCTGGAGTAGGAAAGATTCGACGACCGTCGCACAGCTTCTGAGCGCGACCTACATCTACTTCAGTTCGGTCGGTGATGTGAGAGGGCGCCAGTATGTACTGGGGCACCTGTTGGGCAATCCCACGTATCAGCTCGTTGCCGACCGGAGCGAGTTGCAGGTGCAACTGTATGGTAACACAGCGATCGTGGGTAGTCGTTGGCGCGGTTCGGGTGCATACGAGGGAGAGTCGATCGAAGACGACCAGCGCTGCAGCCTGGTTCTCGTAAAGCGACGTGATGCGCTGCGCATCGTGTCGGAGCAGTGCACAAATATCACGACCTCATGAGCCTGGGCGCCGTCGCTCGCCGCTTCAAATCCCTCATGTGCGCGGCGGCGGAAGCGGTCATGGATACGAGCACGGCATCGTGCTCGGCGAGTACGTCGCCCGATGCGTTACGGGTCAAACCAGGGGTGCCGAGATCGACGAGTTCTTCGCTCTGAAGGACGACGCGTTCTGACTTTGCACGCCGGCCGTTTTCAACCCGGCGGCCTTCAGCCGACCGATGCCTCCCTGGCCGCGGCCCGGCCGCGTTGCGTGAGCACGAGACGGTCGTTGCGTCGCGTTACGAGCTCCCGTGCTTCGGCCGCGCGTACGACTTGCGCGGCGAAGCGCGGCTCCCAACGCAGGTGTTTCTGGAGATGGCCGAGTCGACTCTCCTCGTCCGCGTCGGGTGTACCCTCGTGATTCAGCAGGTGGATCGTCAACATGAGCTGAGCGAACTCGACACGCTGGCGTGCACGCCGGCGCGCCCGTGCGACCCAACCTTGGTCGGGAGCGAACAAGCCTGTCCCGGCGAAGATCAGCCCCGTCATCGCGGCGATCGACCCGGCGATCGAGGCATCGAGCAAATGTGCGAGCCAGTACCCGCTCACGGCGCTGACCGCGGCGATCCCGGCGCTGAGCCCGATCATCGTGGAGAGCCGGTTCGTCAACAGGTAGGCCGCCGAGGGTGGCGCGACCATCAGCGCTACGACTAGGATCGAACCGACGGCATCGAACGCGCCGACCGCCGTGATCGAGACCAGGCCCATGAAGGCGTAGTGCACCACGGCGGGCGAGATGCCCAGCGCGGCCGCGAGCCCGGCATCGAAGGTCGTGAGCTTCAGTTCCTTGAAGAACACGGTGAGGAAGCCGGCGTTCAGCAGCAGGATCGCTCCCATTAGCCATGCACTGCGGGGACCCAGGTCCATGCCCACGAGCTCCAGCCGGTCGAACGGCGCGAACGCCAGCTCGCCCAGGATGACGACATCGAGGTCGAGGTGCACGCCACGCGCATGGCGCGCGATCAGGATCACGCCGATGCTGAAGAGGGCGGGGAAGACCAGCCCGATCGCGGCATCCTCTCTCACCAGCCGCGTTCGCAAGAGGAGCTCGACCAGGACCACGGTGACGACGCCGGTCGCCGCTGCGCCGACCAGGAGCAGCGGGGAGGTCAGCGTGCCGGTCGCGAAGAACGCCACCACGATGCCGAGC
>JBOHRM010000998.1:0-2926 GCA_050732715.1 Longimicrobiales bacterium | reverse complement strand
CGGCCGGCGCGAGCGTGCCGCGTTCGTCCGGCTGCCGTGGCGCATCTACGACGGTGATCCCGCATGGGTGCCACCGCTCATGCACGACGTCAACGGCGTGATGAACCGCGCGAAGCACCCGTTCCACGCGCACGCGGAGGTCGAGTATTTCCTCGCGTGGCGGGGTCGACGCACCGTCGGCCGCATCGCGGCGATCATCAATCACCGCAGCACGACGTTCCACGACGACCGCGTCGCGTTTTTCGGGCTGTTCGAGTGCGAGAACGATGACGTCGCCGCGCGCGCACTGCTCGACGCCGCCGAGACGTGGGCGCGCGAGCGAGGCATGAGCGCGCTGCGCGGGCCGATGAACCTATCGACGAACGATGAGCTGTATTCGCCCGGCGTCCTCGTCGACGGGTTCGCCCGCCCGCCCTCCGTGCTGATGGCGCACTCGCCTCGCTATTACGCGCCGCTCCTCGAGGCCGCCGGCTACACCCCGGCGAAAGAGCTGCTCGCGTATTGGCTGACCGGAACCGAGCCGCCCGAGCGGCTGGTTCGCGGCGCCGAGCGCATCGCGGCACGCGTGGGCGTCACGGTGCGGCCACTCGACATGCGCCGCTTCGAAAGCGACGTCTCCGCCGTCCAGCAGGTCTACAACGCGGCGTGGGAGCAGAACTGGGGGTTCGTCCCGATGACGGACTCCGAGATATCACACATGGCGCAGCAGCTTCGCCCGGTCGTGAGCCCCACGCTGTGCGCGATCGCGGAGAAAGACGGCGAGCCGGTCGGCTTCATCCTCGGGCTCCCCGACTTCAACCAAGCACTGCGCCACGTCGACGGCCGCCTGCTGCCGTTCGGCATACTCAAGCTGTTGTGGCATCGGCGGAAGATCGACGCGATCCGCGTGCTGACGCTCGGGCTGAAGCCCGCGTTCCGCAACAAGGGCCTCGACGCACTGCTGATCCTGCATATCTGGCGCGAGGGCGTGCAGCTCGGCCATCCGCGCGCCGAATGCTCGTGGATCCTCGAGGACAACTGGGAGATGCGGCGCGGCCTCGAGCGCATCGGCGCGCACGTCCACAAGACCTACCGCGTGTACGAGAAGACCCTCTGATCGATTCGTCGTCGGAAAGCGGAACGCGTTCTGTTCTTTTGTCTCGCAGAGCCGCGGGATCGCGGAGCCGCTGAAGACTCCGTGCGCGCGCATACCATGAGATGACTCTGCGACTCCGCACCATCGGCGGCACTACGAAGAATGAACGGCGAAAGACCCGAGGTGCGGTTCCGCTCCGCGCCCGCTACAAGCCCTTCACATCGGCGGATGGACGTCGGGAAAGGAATGCCGCCTCGCGCAACGAGACCGCTAGGCGAGCCGATCGACCGGCTCTTCGCGGCGTACGCGCTCGTCTCGATGGTCGCGCTCGCGTTCCCCTACCGGCCCGCCGCTTGGCCCGTACTCGCGCTGCTGCACCTCGCCGTGGCCGCGATTGGCTTCGGCGTGCCGCCCGCCGCGCGCGCATGGGACGCGTTCGCACAACGCCGGCCGCGCACCGCCCGGTTCGTCGGCGACTGGTACGCGCTGCTGCTGGTGCCGGCGCTCTACGCCGAGGTGGCCGTGCTGAACCTCTCGATGCACGGCGGCCAGTACTTCGACACGATCGTGCTGGGTTGGGAGGACGCGGTCTTCGGAGGACGGCCCAGCCAGGATTGGGCACCCGCGGCGCCGAACCTCGCGCTCAGCGAGATGCTGCACGCCGCGTATCTGTCGTACTACATCATCATTTACGTGCCGGCGATCATCCTCTACGCGCGGCGTCGGCGCGCCGCGTTCCAGCAGGTCGTCTTCGCGATCATGCTGACGTTCTTCATTCACTACCTCACGTTCACCGCGTTCCCGGTCCAGGGCCCGCGCTACCTGTTCCCCGCGCCGGATGGTGCGATCGCCGGCGGCGCGTTCTACCGGCTCGCGCATCGCGTGCTCGAGGCCGGCTCGAGCCGCGGCGCGGCGTTCCCGTCCTCTCACGTCGGCGTCGCCGTCGCGCAGGCGTTGCTCGCGCGGCGGTACCTCCCGTCGCTCGCCTTACCGATCGGCTTGCTCGCCGTCGGCCTGGCGTTCGGTGCCGTGTACGGCGGGTTCCACTACGCCGTTGACGCGGCCGCCGGCGCGGTAGTCGGCGTGGTTGCCGTTCTCGTCGCGCCGCGGCTTTTCGCCGCGCTCGACCGGCACGGTCCCGCCACCGTGCGCCATCGTCTGACCGAGAGCTTCGACAGCGGGTGAGTCGGTGAGCGCGCTGTGCGCGGAGGGCGGGCGCAAGCTCGCCCCGCCGCTGATGCGAGACCGGGAGCGCGTGCCCGCCTCGGGAGCGTTCCATCGATCCGTTGCCGGATGAGACGCCGCAAGGCCCTGCTCATCGGCCTGGCGACCCTCATCGCCGCCGCCGTCTGGCTGTCGACTTCCGACCTCGCTCTCGCCGCCCGCGCCTGGCTGGTGTTCCTGCTCGCCGTGCTGCCGGTCCTACTGGTCGTGCAAGCGACGCTGCTCGACTCGATCGATGACATCGAAACCGAGAGCATCTATCTGTCGTCGGTCATCTCGCTCTGGATCCTCGGCGGCGCGACGGCGCTGGTCATGACCGCGAGCGGGATCGAACCCCGACAGATCGGGTTGACGCCGTTCCCCGTGGTTGCGTCGCTCGCCTGGGCCGCGGCCGTGACGACGGCCGCCCTGCTCGTCCTCGCCGGCGCGAACCTGCTGGGCGTGCGGGAGTCGCCCGTACTGCGCCGGATCATCCCCCGCACGAGACGGCAGAAGCTGCTTTTCGTCGGACTTTCAGCGACCGCGGGGTTCTTCGAGGAGCTGGTGTTCCGCGGGTTCCTCATCGAAACACTCACGGCCGCCACCGGCCTGCTGCCAGTGGCGGTGGTCCTCAGCTCGATCGTGTTC
>JBOHRM010000997.1:0-3787 GCA_050732715.1 Longimicrobiales bacterium | reverse complement strand
AACCCGCAACTCGCAACCCGCCAACTCGCAACCCGAATTACGGCACCGTCTCCTCCTCCGTGCCCTCGAGATATGACGCCAGCTCGGCGTCGGTGAAGCCCCAATCGTGCAGCTGGCGGGCCCATTCGCCGAGGTTCTCACGGCTCACCCGCACCAGCTCCATCGGCACGATCTCGGGGCCCTCCTCGCCACGGAAGACCCTCTCCATGATGGTCTGGACGCCAACGTAACCCCACTCGTAGACCGGCTGAGCGAGCAGCACCGGCGCGATGCCGCGCTCGACGTACGCCAGCTGCGCCGGCAACCCGTCGACCGCCACGACCTTGACGCGCTCCGGGTCGAGGTCGGTGAGCAGCGTGCGCGTGAACAATGGCCACCCGCCGACCATCGCCCACCCGGTTACCTCGGGGTACGCGTTCATCACGCGGATCACCTCGGCCGCCGCGTCCTGCGGCGTCTCTATATGGTTGAACGTCGAGACGATCTCGATCCCCGGATGGTTCGCCGACTCGTCCCGTACGCCCTGGGCGCGCTTCTGCAAATTGGGCGCGTTCTGATTGCCGGCAAGAATCGCGACCACACCCTCGCCGTTCATCAACGTCGCGAGCTCGCGCAGCACCGCCCGGCCCGTCTCGATGTCATCGACGCCATAGAACGCGAACCGCTTCGAGCCCGGCACGTCACTGTCGAACGTCATCACCGGGACGCCGCGGTCGACCGCGTCGTTGATCGCGCCCGTGACCTTCGCCGCGTCCGACGACGAGATGAGGATCGCG
The DNA here is from genome assembly GCA_050732715.1 of Longimicrobiales bacterium. Taxonomy (GTDB): domain Bacteria; phylum Gemmatimonadota; class Gemmatimonadetes; order Longimicrobiales; family RSA9; genus JBOHRM01. The sequence goes on along the minus strand of JBOHRM010000997.1, from coordinate 3,011 downwards.
TTCGCACCGTCGTTGACCGCCTGGAGGACGCGCTGCGCCTGGACCTGTCCGTCCTCCTGCGGCGGCGTCAACCACGCGATCTCGATGTCGACGCCGTACTCCTCCGAGAGCTCATCCGCCGCCGCCTCCGCGCCCGTGCGCGCGGCGAGAAAGACCGGGTTCGTCGAGCTCTTCGCGACCAACGCGATCGTGAACGGACCGCCCGCGTCCGCCGTTGCGCCACCAGGCGTCGCCTCGTCGCCGCCGCCGTCGTCGCACGCCGTCACGCCCAACGCCAGCATCGCTGATGCCAGGAGTCGCCAACCCATCCGCATCATCATCTCGTGCTCCCTCCTGAAGTCATCGGCCCCTCCCAGGACGGGAGGGCCGGGCTAGGTTCCGCCCCCACAACGCACAAGGCGATACATCGGCCGGTCTGGCGGCGTCGCTACGATCCTCGCGTCAGGACGCCACGGCCCGCTCGGCGCCGCCCGCCGCGCGACTCAGCCGTCGCGCCGTCGCCCGCGTGCTCCACTGATCCACGACCACCGCGATGATGATCGCACACCCGATCACGATCCACTCGTAGTTCTGATCGAAGCGCAGCGTGGTGATCGATTGCCGGATCAGCACGATCAGCACCGCACCGAGCATCGCGCCGAGCGCGCTGCCTTTGCCGCCGAGCAGGCTCGCGCCGCCGACCACCGCCGCCGCGATCACGTACAGCTCGTAACCCTGCGCATCACCCGAGGAAGCCGAGCCGTAGAAGCCCGCGCCCAGAAACGCCGACACGCCCGCCATCAGCCCGCACACCGCGAACACACCGATCTGGATGCGCGCCAACGCCAGCCCCGCGAACCGGCTCGCCTCCAGGTTCCCGCCGAACGCGAAGATGTGCCGCCCCATCACCGTGCGCCGAAGATAGAGAACACCGAGCATCGCCGTGAGCACCATGGCGAGCATCGGCACGGGGTAGAGCCCGCCGCCGAGTCCGAGCGATGCCTTCGTGAACGTCGTCAGCGGCTGCGGCACCAGGATGCTCTCCGCCTTCGTCGCCACGAACGCCACGCCCCTCAGCATCCACATCGTGCCCAGCGTGATGATGAACGGATGCACGCGCAACCCCACCACAAGCGCTCCGTTCAGCAAACCGCACAGCAGACCCACACCCGTGCACGCCACCAGCCCCAGCGCCACCGTCGGCACCGTCCCCATCGGCCCCACCGCTCGCAGCAGCAACGCCATCACCACACCCGACAACGCGTAGATCGAGCCGACCGAGAGATCGATCCCACCCGAGATGATCACCATCGTCGCACCGATCGCCATGACCGCGAAGAAGCTCGCGTCCGTGGCCGTCTGGATCAGCGTGTGCGAGTTCCAAAAATTGTTCACCACCTCGCCGGTGACACGGTTCACATGCGTCCCCGCCAGCAACGTCAACGTCACCGTCACCAGCAGCACGACCAGCAGAAGACCGCTCTCCGGCGAGGTCACTATCCGTCGCACCAACCCACGCATCAACCGCCACCGCCGCCGTTCATCAGCACCGCCGCCAATCCGACAGCCGTCAGAATTCGCGATCGTCGCGCGTTCAACTTTAGCGGAGTCGGCGAGGCCATGAATTCGTGCATCGGCTCCGTCGGTCGGGAAGGGTTTTCACCAGGCTGGATCGGCCCAAGCTTACCAGCCGGCGACGATTTTTGTCAACGCGCTGATCTTGATCCAGCGCTCCCATCGGGCCAGCCCAACACCGGCACACGCCGGCGTTCGGCTCCATCTTCGCCAGGCGAATCGCATCCGCCGTGGAGCAAACTGATCTTGTGACCAGTCTAGTCGCGAGCCCCGGGACCGTCAATTCAATTCTATTGACGAATTCGAGCGCGGGCCATACGTTGGCCGCGACGAGACCGGTTCGTGACGCCACGTTCACAGTCCGAGACGCGAGGACGAGCACCATGTCCCAGACTCAGGCGCCGTTCGACGAGAGGTTCCCGGAGCAGCGGCAGAAGCAGGCAGGGCGCGGCCGACAGGACCCATGCTTCCACGACCGCGTTGCCAACCCCCTCACTGGCCGATCCGGCCGACCTACTTTCCCGAAACCCATCAAGCGAATCCTGATGAGCGTGGCCGTGCTGCTGGTCATCGCCGCGCCTGCGCGGGCCCAGCAGCACAGGATTGCTGGTCAGGTTACGGCGGAGGACACGGGGCAGCCGCTGGCGGGCGTGCAGGTCACGGTCGAGGGCACGTCGGTGTCGGTGCTGACAGGTAACGACGGCCGTTACGTGCTCGCGGCGCCGTCGTCCACGGGCACTCTGGTGTTCACCGGGCTCGGCTACGGGGAGCGGAGTCTGCCGTTCGACGGGCAGGACGCCGTGAATGTCACGCTCGAGATTTCAGCGCTACTGCTCGACGAGATCGTCACGATCGGCTACGGGGAGAAGCGACGTGCGACGATGACGGAGTCGATCGGCACGGTGTCGGCCACGGATATCCAGAAGGCGACGATCGCCAGCGCGGATCAAGCGATCCAGGGCCGGGTCCCGGGTGTGCAGGTCACGACGGAATCCGGTATTCCGGGGGCTCCGGTGGCCATGCGCGTTCGTGGCGTGGGCACGGTGGGCAACGCGCAGCCGCTCTTCGTGATCGACGGTGTGCCGGTGGGCAAGGGGATGGCCGGCACGGCGAGCCCGCTTGCGACGTTGAACGCGAGCGACATCGAGAGCATCTCCGTGCTGAGGGACGCTTCGGCCGCCGCGGTCTACGGGATGCAGTCGGCGAACGGCGTCGTCTTGATCGAGACGCGGCGCGGGAGCTTCGGGGACCCGACGATCCGGTACGACGGGTACACGGGTGTCCAGCGTTTCCCGCAGTACTATTCGCTGAACGATGCGCAGGCGTGGCTGGCGCTGGAGCGTGAAGGGATCGACGCGGTAAACGCCTATTTCGGCCGTAGCCCGTCGGACGCGGACTACGTCGTGCAGCATCCGGATCTCCAGGACGGCTCACCGGTGCTCGCCGAGCTGCTCGCC